>NZ_JAMOKT010000028.1:0-86159 GCF_023656795.1 Parabacteroides caeci | reverse complement strand
TTGGTGCCCATCAGACCGGGAAGAAAGTTTCCACGAGCAAGGAAAGGAAGGCCCAATTGTAAAAACTATACTCTAACTAATTACAAAAGAGCACTATGAACCTTAAATTGATGACATTGAGTTTCAACTGACGGATAGATAATCTTTCCGGTTTTACCGGATTCCTCTGTGGGTTTCAACCCCTTTATCTGATATGTATAATGAAAGGGGATAAATCCCACAGAGGAAGAGGCTTTACCTCCTGTATTTAGAACCGTTGGTTGAAACCAACGGCAAAAGAGAGCCTGCGGCACGAGGCGAGCCTCATTAAAAGACACCGTAGATAGTTCAAATTTCTACAAACAAACCAAACAGGTGCAAAAGCGAACATCTATTAAACAATATGTTTTCAAATGTTAATCGTGACAAACGCAAGGTCAAAAGTAGGTACTTTTTTACCCCGGTTGTAAGCCATTTACGATGTAACACATTAATAATCAGCTATGACAAACTTTTTGCTGCCCCCTATAAAATAAAGAAATTAAGATTGTGTTTGCCAGCCTCCAATTTGATCACTTTATCTCCTTTGACATAGTCAGGTAAATAAAGCGTAGCCGTACTGTTTGCCGGAACAACCACTTCATAATTGATCTTCTTTCTGTTCCACTCCCATTTGGAGATGATCTGTCCGTAAGGAGAATCATGTTTTGCTTCGAAATACTTCAATTCCTTTACAAAATTCGGACGCAATATAATATGTTTGAAACCAGGCAGTTCCGGATCAGGGAAAATACCTCCCAGACCTTTATAGAACCATCCGCCTATCTCTCCGAACATCATATGATTATCCGAAATATCACGTTCAGCCTTCAAATCCCAGTTTTCCAATAAAGTCGTAGCCCCATTGACGATCCACCAGCCCCATGACGGATAAGTATCCTGTGCAGCTACCTTATAAGCTGTCTCCGGATATCCGTTTTCGCTCAATGCATTCAGGATTGCTTTTGCCCCCAATACACCGACATCCAGATGGAATCCGGCTTCTTCCACTTTCTTTGCCAGATTCTTTGCAACTTTAGCGATCATATCTTCCGGTACTATCTTCCATTGCAGAGGAACACTTAATTCCGTCTGGGAACCACCGGCATATATTCCGGTCTCCTTATTCAGATATTTATTATTGACGGCCTCTTTGATCTTTTCGGCTAATGCCGTATAATATGTATAATCATCCTGCTTGTTAAACAGCTTGGCGGCAGTCGCCAATATTTTAGTGTCGACATAAAAATAGACGGATGATGTAAACTCTTTATTGGAACGGGACTTAACCGGAACCCAGTCTCCACGTCCCCAGGATGTCAGATGATTCGGACTCGTACGATCCACATAATCGACATAACGCTTGATATTCTCATAACAATCAGCCAAAGGCTTGCTATCTCCATAAAACATATACAGGTTCCAGGGGATAATAGCTATTGTACTCGTCCAGTCCAGTCCGTTATCCGTACCATACCCCCAACCTCCGGTAGGTATAATATCGGGAAGTACCCCGTTTGGCTGTTGCTCATCCCGGTGGTCGGCCAGCCATTTTTCATATACGGTAATTCCATCGAAGTTATATAAAGCTGTTTCGATCGCAAAATGACCGTCACCCGTCCATCCGTTCTTTTCGCGTTGCGGACAATCGGTCGGATATCCCATCAGATTCGACAGATAAGCATTGTTGGTAGCCCACCACAGTTTATTTACCAGCTCACTCGATGTCTTGATCTCTCCGGAAGCAGGCACATCGCTGTGCATAAAGAAAGCGGTCAGGCTGTTCTGGTTTAATTCAATCGGTTTGTCACTGGTTACTTCCACATAACGGAAACCTTTATAATTAAACTTTGCCATAAACTCATCCTCGCCACCGCTAAGAACTAAAATATCGGTCTGGAAAGGATCTTTTTCCTTATCGCCCCTGTAATACACATCAATATTGGACATGTCAATGCATCCGTTATCAAAAAGCCGTTCTCCATGCATAATTCTGACTTCGGTACCTTCTTCGCCCGATACCTTGATATTGGTTACACCTGCCATATTCTGACCGAAATCAAAAACATATGTCTTGTCATTTATCTTATTGACCGACTTAGCCGGAATAGTCAGCACATTACGGATCGGACGAACCTGCTGTGCCACGACATTTTGAGAAGGAACGCCTCTGAGTCCGACGCCTCTCCACTTGGAATCATCGAAGTCCGGAGTATTCCAGCCTTTCTGTTCGAGCCGGGCATCATAATGTTCACCTGTATAAATACTATTGAATACCAATGCTCCTGAAGATGTTTTCCAGCTAAGGTCCGTCGGAATGGTCTCTACACTGCCGTCACTGTAAGTGATACGAAGATCCAGGCAGAAAGCCGGCCTGTTCCGCCAGGGAGCACGGTCAAAATCCCACACTGCTTTCGATTGATGGTTGTACCATCCGTTTCCAAGCAGGACTCCTATGGCATTGTCGCCATTCCGGAGTTGCCCGGTAACATCATAAGTGACATACAGGTTACGTCTGTCGAAACGGGTATACAACGGATCCAGACGGTGGTTACCGATCTTTTCACCATTGATATATAATTCATACAATCCGCCCACAGCAATATAGGCACGTGCCGATTTTATTTTTTTGCCTGTCGTGAATTTTTTTCGGAAATAAGGAGCCGGTTCATAATTGACATCCTGCCCGTCACCAATCCAGGATCCTTGCCAGTTCTTGATGTCCATCATCCCTGTTTCAAAGGAACTGACAGGCGAAAATACTTCTTTATATTCCAGATCGCCGCCTATCACCTTCCAGTAATACTTAGTAAAAGGTTCGAGTTGTTTACCCGCATAAGTGATCAACATATCTCCGGTGTTTATTTTTCCGGTATCCCATATATCAGCTTTTCCGTTAACAACTTTCATCGAGTCTTTATCCACCAGCACACGATATGAAGTCTGTTTCGCTCCTTGCCTACTGTCATCCATCCTCCATGAAAGACGAGGAGTCGGATTATCGACACCTATCGGGGTTTCAAGGTGATCACTCTGTAAGCCGGTCAAACGAACAGACTGCCCGCTAACGCCGGAATAACTAAAGAAAGTAGTAACAGTAATAAACAATATAAGCTTTTTCATCCGCTTGTTATTTTATAGTAAAATCATTTATATGAATTATCTTAGTCAAAACATTAGCCGTTTCAAAGCTCTATATTCTAAGAAAAATATTGGTTATAAAAATGATTTTTGATGTAATATATTTGATAGTATCTAAATGATACCTGTTTTTTTAAAAACTCAAAAGCCAGGCTTCCAAATCTTGTAACATCTCCTTATTGTATTTGAAATCTTTTCTACTGCCCCATCCATGTCCTCCGGAAGGATAGATAAAGAAAGAAGCCGGTACCTTATTTTCCTTTAATGCCAGATAATAAAGTGCACCGTTTTTAGTAGGAACCGCATCATCGTCGTCCGAAAAAGTGATGTAAGCTCTCGGGGTTTCTTTAGTTACCTGCTTTTCATTGGAATACAGATCTTCCAGTTCTTGGGAAGCATCCTTTCCCAATAGATTATCATGAGAGCCGAGATGTGTAAATGATTTGTCCATTGTGATCACAGGATAAAACAGCACCTGAAAAGCCGGTCGCACACTTGATTTTACATGTGTTGCCATAGTGGAAGCCAGATGTCCACCGGCCGAAGACCCCATGATCCCTATATCAGCCGGATTAATATTCCATTCTTTCGCCTTCTCTTTTACCAGCCGTAGTGCCTCTTCCGCATCTGAGAAGGGAACCTCTCTATTTCCTCTTGGCATCCGATATTTCAGAACAACATAAGCAATACCTAACTTATTAAAAAAGGGAGCCCAGTCATAACCTTCGTGATTATAAGCCAGTCCGGCATAAGCACCACCGGGACAAGCAATTATAGCACGTCCGGTAGCAATATCCTTCGGAGGCAGAAAAACACGTAACGAAGGTTTGTAGTTCTGAATATTATCATCGAAAGGAGTACGGTCTATACCATTGGTATTCGGAAGTCCGTTCTCCCATAAGTCAAGATTAAACTCTTTTTCGGTAACCTGAGCAGCAACAGGGTTGCAGATGACAAGAAATGCCCAAAGAATAAATAAAGATGTTATTGTTCTCATGATAAACTTAGATTTAATTATACTTATAATGTCTCTTTCCCTCAAAAAAACAAGAGCCCGGCTTCTTTTCTCAACAGAGCGTGAAACCGGGCCCTGCAACCGTCCGATTAAAAAAGTTTTATTTTCATTGACCGGTTGTGCAATCAATGACTAACTTGTTACCAGACGGTACAAATCTCAACACATAATCCGTATTATTGCCTTTGACTATACTACCTTTTTCACATGCTACATTATAATTGAATCCTCTGAACTCAGACTTTACGGACGATTTTTCAAAGTCTTTAAATGGCAGGCGGTCAAGTCTGTCCTGCGGAACCCTCAACTCAAGTGCCCAATCCAAACCACTTTCTGCTGCATTACATGAAATATCGATCTTGTCCTCGTTAAACGTGAAAATAAAATTATTCCCGTTCTTATCTTTAGACTCGACATTTAAAACACTCTTTGATGGTTCGCTGACTACGGGATCGGCCAAAACAAGTTCCGTCCCTTTTCCATTCTTATCCAGCTTCACAACCCGAAGTCCGATCTTATCGTCCGGCGTACTCCAATAGAATCTGTCGATTACCGGCAATGTATAATAGAAAAATTGTCCTCCCGTACCCGGAGTATCCAGATATTCAGACTTCATTTTTTCATCAAACAAATGAATATCCCGGAAACAGAAACCATCTTTTTCCCAATACAAATTAGAACGGTAGAAACGGCTGTTATACCAAACGGACTTGTTTCCTTCATTACGGACATCAGCTAAAGTTGTTATCGCAGTAGCCGGAGTTTTTGGGAATTGTTCCTTAAACCAGCGACCGGATTCTTCCAGTGTCTCTACCCGGATCTTTCCGGCTTTACTCAATGAGTCGAATAGAGGAAATTGCATGATCAGACCTTCTCCCATTCCCGACCAGGTAAATGAGTTTTCCTGACCAGCCTGTGCATAATTGAATGCCAGACAGGGTTCATCAACAATCGTTTTAAGGAAATATTCCACCCACTTTTTACTTTTTCCCCCTTCGGTATATACGGGTTCAAGTGTTATAACCCCCTGATGGTTAGAGCCTATTCCAGCATCATACTGGTACATCGGATCGCTACCTAACATACGGAATACAGGTACCGGGATCTGATATTCGTCTGTCTGAGCCGGCATATATGCATTCAGCTTACTGGGATAATAGGCTTGGTTCCAATACCCTCCCCACAATGTATAGCCATCAGTACCAACCTGATCCTTGCAGTTACAGGAAGCGACAATACCATATTTTTTATACATATACTCCAAAGTATGTGAATCAACATACCAGGAACCTACAGACTTAGGATATTTACCATAAATCTCCTTAAATTTCGCCATATAGACATCCACCAGTTTTTCCCTTTCTTCCAGAGTATATCCCGGAGTAAAAGCGATATTGGCGGTCGATACCCATGAATGTTCTCCGCGCCATTTCAATCCGGCAGCTTCCACATGAGACTGGGTAATTTCCCACCATGCACCAAGTTCGCATGTAGGACTGAGCTTGGTTTTCATCAACTTCTGATATTTCGGATTGATCAGGGCATCATACTGAAACAGGAATGTTGCAGGAAAGCCATACTGATTAACCAGGTCGATTTGTTTCTCCACCGTTTCAAACATCAGTGCATCCGAGTTTTCCAGACGATAGTCTGTCTGGCGGATAAAATTGACTATATTGATTATTCGCGGAGCGGTATTTTTCTTCTCCTCTTTTGCCTTACTTGCCTCAACACACCCTGTCGGAAGCAACAATACACTTAAAAGTATGAATATAAAAACTTTTGAGTTCATCTTTTTCTATTTAAATAGCACATAATGACACAAATTAAGGAACAAAAATGATAATAGCATGTTTGTTATTTGACAAATTTGTGTCATTTATGCGCTTTTTTAATCAATTACTTATACTCGAATTAATTATAATAAGGATTCTGTTCCAAAGTATAATTACTCTTTATAATTTCTGAGCGAGGAATTGGCAACCAATAATGCTGCGGAAGGAAATTACGTTCCAAAACAGTGATTTCAGTATATTTGAAATTACCATTTTCATCCTTTTCAATTTTTATGCCAATAGAATTCTTGTTTTCATACTCATCAGCAATTTTCCATCTTCTCAAATCGAAATAGCGTTGGTTCTCAAAACTTAATTCTATTCTGCGCTCATTACGAAGTTTTTCAAGTAGTTCTGTACCGGAGGCTGTTACCGGAGGCATTTCTACCCCTTCACGGGAACGAACTACATTGATAGCTTTACGGCATTCTTCTTCATTTCCCAAATAGTACTGAGCCTCAGCATAATTCAAATAGAATTCTGCCAGTCTGAAGAAAGTCCATGGAACAGTAGTTGCTTCCGATTCATTAATAACCTGATTTTCATCATGAAATTTATGCAAATAGTAACCAGTCTTCGAACAGTTCCAGCTTCCAATGGCTCCTTGTTCGCTATCTTGTCCGTTAGGAATAAATGTTTCAACCGCACGTCCTCTGAACATTGCACCATTATGAAGAACCGTTGCATAAAAACGAGGATCACGACCTTCATACGGATTTGCCGGATCATAACCGGAACCTGCTTCTGCCGGTTTTTTACCCGTTGCTTTCATTTCATAATCATCCACCAAATTCTGAATAGGACAGTTACCTCCCCAACCGCCGTAGCCATTAGGAGAATTAAACAAATTCACCCTGTTAGCATTCGCCTTCGTATAATAACGTCTGAAAATAACTTCGTCATTATCTTCCAGGAAAAGAGTTCTATAATCCGAAGCCAAGCTATATCCTGGCAGATCGATTACAGCTTTAGCCGCATCACGTGCCAATTCCCATTTTTTCAGATCATTAGAAGTATTTACCAAAGGGCTTGCAGCATACAATAACAGTCTTGATTTCAGTGCTTTGCAAGCATCTGCAGAGGCACGACCTTTATTTTCTCCTTCCATTTTTGCTGGTAAATGCTCAATAGCCTCATCCAGGTCTTTTAAGATAAAATCTACACATTCCTCATAAGTATTTCGTGTGATAGAATAATCCGTATCTTCCAATGTATACGCTTTCGTAATAATAGGAACACCGCCAAAACGCCATATCAGATTAGAATACACAAAAGCACGAATAAATTTCATCTCACCATATAGACGACTCTTTAATTCTTCCGTAACCTGAGCTTCTTCATATTTTGCAAAGAACGTGTTGATGTTGCGTAAATACTCATAAGCTGTATTCCAGTAATTAAAGTTTGAAAATCGACCGGAGTCAAAATTTTCAACATTATCCGGGTTCATTTCTCCCCTTGCTACAATATTAGAACTACCATCTCCATGACGAGTATATGATTCATCTGTAGCCGAGGAAGACATTGCTTCATCAAAACCGTTCGGATAAGCATTGTAACAAGCTGTCACATAAGCTGTGAGCAAAGCATCATCATTAAAAACAGCATCCTCTGTAAGTGAATCCAACGGTTTTTTATCCAAAAAATCGCTACAAGAACTAAAGCTTAACAGTGCGGAAACTGCCAAATATATTATCTTTTTCATCTTTTTCCCTTTTTAAAAAGTTAAGTTACATCCTATATTAAAGATTCTCATTTGAGGATAATAGCTGCCTTCTCCGCTTCCTTCCGGATCCACATATTTTATATGATCCAGAGTAAACAGGTTCTGTCCGCTCAAATAAACTCTACAGTTTGATATACGTAGTTTATTAAACCACAAATTAGGCAAGGTGTATCCTATTTCCAGGTTTTTCAAACGTACGAAAGAAGCATTTTGTGTCCAGAAACTACACGGATTTTCGACTCCATAATTGATAGTACCACCGGCACGGGGCATTGTTCCATCGATATTATCTTCTGTCCAACGATCTTCAGCTCTCCATTTATAGAAATTCGACGTTGCATCCATACGACTAATTACATCTTTTACAGCACGAGCTTGTCCCTGAAACAGTACACTAATATCAAAGTTTTTCCAATCAGCCGACAAGTTCAAGCCAAAGATAATCTCCGGGAAACCGGTCAAATTCTGACGAACACGGTCCAGTGAGGTTATTTTACCATCGCCATCAACATCTTCAAAAATCAAGTCACCAGGACGGGCCGCATCCAAATGAGGATAACTATCCAATGCTGCCTGATCTCTGAAAATTCCTATAGCACGATATTGCAGACCAGCTCCCATCGGACCACCTGTTTCATTCATATATTCATGTCCTTCACCCCATGGAGTTTCATCCATGAACAAAACTTTATTTCTGGCAAACATAAAGTTTCCACTTGCACGGAAGTTTACTTCACCGATCTTATTAAAATGGCTCAACTGTATTTCCATACCCTGGTTTTGAACCCGTCCGATATTTTCATTCGGCAAATCGATCAAACCTGTATACTTAGGAATAGAAGCATTGCGCTTTGCCAGAATATTAGAACGTTTTGTTTTGAAATATTCAACTTCAAAACCTAAAAGTCCATTCCAGAATGTTCCTTCAGTACCGATGTTCCAGGTATCAGCAACTTCCCATGTTACATTATTATTAGGGAAACCTTTCTGATATAAACCAACCATATCAGTTCCGCCAAACACGTAATTACGGCCCAGATTATATTTAAGCAAATACTGGAAAGGATCGATATTATCGTTACCTTGCTTACCGAATGATCCGCGTATCTTCAAATTATTGATCCAGTCGATATTATCTTTGATAAAGCTCTCTTCAGACATTCTCCAACCGGCAGACACACCCGGGAAAAAGCCCCAACGCTGTCCTGCCTGGAAAATATATGAACCATCATAACGGAAATTAAACTGAGCCATATACTTACCTGCAAAATCATAAGCGACACGTCCGAAATAACTGCGACGTGCGCTTTCTGAAGCATCACCGGAGTTATCATAATAATCTTTGTTGGATGTACCGGCAAACAACTGGTCGATAGCTGTAGACATAAAACTACCACGAGATGCCCAGAAATTATCCTTTCTATAGCTGTTTTGTTCAAAACCGAGGATAGCATCTATCCCGTGACTGCCAAATGTTTTCTTATACTTCAATTTGGCATTCAATGTCAGCGACCAATCAGCTAAATGCTCTTGTCTCAATGAGGTCTGCTGAACAAGTGTGTTCATGTGTTCCGTATAAGTATCGGTAGCCTCATCCCATGTATAAAAAGACCAGGGCGTCTGCCATTTTTTATGGTCTTTTCCTATACGGTCATAAGCCATATAAGCATCCGCTGCTAAACCATCCAACAACCACGATAAATTCCAGTCTGCAGTAATAGTTCCATTAAATACTGCCTTCTTATCATATTCATAACCAGTTTTATCTGTAGCCATCACGATTGGGTTACTATCCAAACCATTTGTCGGTAACCCATTCGGATACTGAGCTAAAACAGTAGGATAAGATCTGGTAATACGCCAGAATATATCACCGGCACTCATGCTGGGGAAATTTGCATCTTCCAAACGAGACGAGATATCCACCGACACTTTCAGGTCTTTAGTAATTTTAGCATCGATATTTGAACGTATATCATACTGTTCATACTTTGTCGATCCATTTTTAAAGATACCGTCCTGACTGGAATAACCACCACCTACATAATAACTAACAGCATCCGTACCTCCGGAAACAGATACATTATGTCTCTGTTGAAAAGCAGCTTTCTTTAGTACCTCATCTGCCCAATTTGTATTCGGATAATGTATCGGATCCAATCCGTTTCTGAATAATTCTATTTCATCAGCGGTATACCGGGGAACACGTCCGTCATATGATTCCAACTCGTTCGTCACTTCAGCAAAAGTAGCAGCATCTGCCAGATCCGGCACACGTGTCGGTTGCTGTAAACCGACATTGAAAGAATAGCTAATTGACGGTTTTCCTGTTTTACCTCTCTTGGTTGTTACCAGAATAACACCATTGGCAGAACGCGAACCATAGATAGCAGCAGAAGCATCTTTCAAAACAGTAATACTCTCAATATCATTTGGATTAAGTCTATCCAAAGAACCACGACCGGCAATACCGTCGATCAGGATCAACGGATCATTATTTCCGGTTGTACTCTTACCACGAATATTGATTGTTACTCCGTCAGCACCCGGTTCACCACTACCGTTAGTCACAATAAGGCCCGGCAAACGACCGGCTAAAGCCTGTCCTAAGTTCTGAGTCGGACTCTTGATAATATCATCACCCTTTGCAGTTGCGATAGATCCTGTTACGACACCTTTCTTCTGCGTACCATAACCCACAACTACAATTTCTTCCAAAGCCTGAGAATCTTCTTTCAATACGACCGCGAAAGTTTTCTTATTTCCGACTTTTATATCCTGAGTTATATATCCTATATATGAAACCTGAATTTTAGAACCAGCTGATACTGACAATGAAAATTTACCATCAATATCAGTCATAATTCCGTTTGTTGTACCTTCTTCAATTACATTGGCACCAATAATCGGATCGCCCAACTCATCAGTAACCGTACCGGTTATAGTCTGATTTTTCACCTGCTGAGCAGTCTTAGGTGTAATTAAGATATGGCTTCCCTGAATTGAATATGAACAACTGGCGTCTTTCAATATAGCATTTAAAACTTCATTCAACTGCGTATTATTATATGCCTTTTTAATACGTTCATTCGCATTTATTAATTGATCATTATAGTCTACTGAAAGATTTGTTTGCTTTTCGATCTCTACAAAAGCCTCTTTTAAGGTCATTTGTTTTGAGAGTGTAATTAATTGATTCTGAGCCTTTACTATAAAAGAACAGCACAAGAATAATGCAATGTAAATAGATTTATAAAAAGTATTTACCACACATCTTCGTGATTTGTTATATATTTTCATAACTTTGTATATTTAAGAATTAAATTGAATACTATCTTTTTGATTTAAGGGCATATATAACGCCCCAAAAATCGGGATGATTTTCGATTTCAGTCCGGGAAGAAGTGATTGGCCGTCAGCTTCCCGGATACCTTTTTTTCATGATATTGTTGTTTTTTTAGTTGTTACTGAATATATACATCATTGTCTACAATTTTATATTTAAAGTTAACTCCTATTCTTTTTAAAACATCCAATGCCTCTTCCAGCGATTCCCGGGCATGGAAGCGAACAGTAAATGTCATGCTTGCATATTTGGTATCATTGTAATTGATCTTTACCTTATATTGTCTTTCCAACGCACGGAAAATATTCGCTAACGTTTCCTGCTGGAAAATCAGATACCCTTTCGTCCAGGTGCTTAACCGGGAAGCATCCACATAGCTTTTAAGAAAAGAAGCATCTGCATGGTTATAGGTCAGTTGTTCGTTTGGGTGCAGAATGACAGAACCCGATGAACCTATTTTATCGTCAACCCTGACACAGCCTGATTCCAGGATGGTTGTGGTTTCACTTTCTTCCGGATAAGAATGCACATCAAAGACTGTTCCTAACGCTTCAACATTCAAATAATTCGTTTTTACGATAAAAGGTCTTTCCTTATCTTTAGTGACTGTAAAATGCCCCTCTCCACTTAGGAACAACGTTCGTGTTTTTCCGAATTTCTCGGGATAGATTAAAACTGAATTTGCATTTAACCATACAATAGAACCATCCGGTAAAATAACCTGCTTTCTTTCCCCATTCGGAACAAAACATTCTACCATATGTATATCAGATGATATGCCGGCATATTTATAATACCATGTAGTAGTGACAATCCCTAATAAGGGTAATATAATAATTGCAGCAATAACAGCCAATCGCCGGTAGAAAGAGTTATTTTCAGGATGAATACGCTTGTTCACCTTTTTCAACTCTGCGTAAGATGTAAAATCTATCGTCTCCGGTAATGAGTTCCATATATCTTCTAATACCTCTTCCTTCTCATCGGCCTGTTCTTCCCGGATAAACCAGGCGGCAAACCGATTACGTACCTCTTTGGGAAAATCATTTCCAAAAAAGCGGGAAAACAAAGTATGTAGATGTCGTTTCTCCATTCTATTTTTAGTCTTATATAATTAAGACAAACAGAAAAAGAAACACACACAGTCTAAAAGTGATTTTTTTTTAAATAAAAAAAGGTAATACTATTTTCAGGACTTTTCGCAAGTCTGCAAGGGCTTGAGTTATATGGTTTTCAACAGTTCTTTTGTTTATATTCAGTTTAAGGGAGATTTCTTCGTTCGAAAGGCCTTCTTTCCGGCTCATTTTAAAAATCTGTTTTCGCTGGGGAGGCATATTCTCTACAGCAATGTCCAGCAAAAGCCCCAGTTCTTCCGCTAAAATACGTTCTTCCATCAAATCATCTATCCAGACAGATTGTTGGTAATATCTCTCCAGGTGGTTCTCATGAATTGCATTTAGTTTGTAATAATTGTAAAGCTCATTACGGGCTATTCTAAACAAATAGGCTTTGAAAGAATCAGCCGATGCAGCCGATTTCCGATGGGTCCAGACCTTAATGAAAACCTCCTGGGCCAGATCCAACACCTCGTCTTCCTCTTTGATAAACCCGAAAAGAAATCGTTTTACCAAAGAATGATAAGACATAAAAAGCATATTGAATGCCTCGTGGTCTCCTTCTCCCAATGCTTCAAGATATTTTGCCTCTAACTCCTTCTCCATTCTTTCAATTGCTTACAATATTACTCCTGCAATTATTGCATCAAAAGTATATTATATTCGCTGAAAAAACAAATCAGTCAATTATTTAGAGCTAAAACAGATTCTTTCAATAGTTCAGCCATAGCTTGAAAGCACTGATCTTTTCACGGCTGACGATAATCTTATCTTTAAAAGGAGGAATAACTTTCACGACAACTTTACCCAGGAAATAAGATTCTATCTTTTGGATGGCCTGTACACTAACTATCGTTTGTCGGTTTGTCCGGAAGAAGCGGTCCGGGTCCAGCTGCTCGCACAACTTATCCAGAGACAAATCTATAATATGTTCTTTATTCTGATTAGTTACGGCAAAGGTTATTTTATTTTCAGAATAGAAATAAGCAATATCATCCACCTGCAACGTAAATAATTTGTCCTCCCCCGAAATAAGGAAACGGGTTCTGTATTTCTTCGCCGGATTGGTTATATTCTGAAGTATCTCCAGGATATCTCCTTGCTTATTAAACTCTTTATAGAATTTGGAAGTAAGCTTTTCATATTTCTCCAAAGCTTCGCCCAGCCGTTCCTTATCGATCGGTTTCAACAGGTAATCGATACTGTTCGCTTTAAAGGCACGGATCGCATATTCGTCGTAAGCCGTAGTAAATACGATCATGCTCTCCGGATTCGCCTGTTCGATAAAAGAAAAGGAAACGCCATCGGTCAGCTGGATATCCAGAAAGAGGATATCGGGATGAGGATTATCCTGATACCACTTTACGGCACCTTCCACATTACCCGGCAAGACCAGGATCTCCCATTCAGGGCGCAACTCCGTCAACATTTTGTTCAGCAAACGTGCCGCCGGGATTTCATCTTCTATGATAGCTGCTTTTATCTTATTCATTTAATAATGGGATTTTAACGGTAAAACATTTAGAATCATTCTCTATCGATATATCCTGATCGCTAACCAGTTTACAACGGGTAGATAAATTCTTCAGTCCGGTACCCGACTTGACTACATTCTGCTTGAGCCTTATTTCATTGCTTACCACTAATTTCTTTTTATCATCCGAAGTACTCAGATAAATCGTCATCGGGTTATCCGAATTGATTATATTGTGTTTAATCACATTTTCAGTCAGTAGCTGCAATGTGAAAGACGGTATTTTCTTTTCCAGCAAGGAAGGATCGATCCGGTTATCCACATGGATACAATCCCCCAGCCTCACTTGATGAAGGAAGATAAAAGATTTCAGGAAAGTCAGTTCCGAACGCAAAGTGACCTGCCCCTCCTGCTGGCTTTGCAGAATATAACGGTAAACGTCCGACAGACGCTGGGTGAACATAACTGCATTCTTTGGATTATATTCTATTTCCGAAATCAGCGTATTCAGGTTATTAAAAAGAAAATGGGGATTCAACTGATTCTGCAAAGCGATATACTGAGACTTTATCGCACTCTCTTCCAGCTTATTTGCTTTTTCATGGAGAACGATCAACTGCCTGTAGAAGTTAGCCACCATCGTAAGACAAACAATCACCATCTCAACCAGCCATACCACAAACATCATCCGGAAGCCGGCTCCCTTCAACACAAACGGCGAAGGTATCTCCAACAATACTTTTACAACAGAAGACAGCAGATAGTTTATCAAAAACAAAAGTCCCGCCATCAACAGGCAATTGATCAGTAACTGATTCTTCCTTTTCATCAGAACCTGATAGCTTTTCCGCTGCCATTCACTGATAAGGACAATACTGAACCCGATCACATTAAAAACAAATACAACCAACAGGAAAGCCCAGAAAGAAATCAACACGTTCTGGTGCTGCGGTGAAAGGTCCGAATAAAGCACCAGAAACAAATGTGAGAAACAGGCTAATCCCGAGAACAGGAAAAAATTGAAGAAATGGTTGTATTTGCTCTGCATTGTTTGTTGAATTTATCAGAAGCATAAACCGACACGGAAGCCGAGATCGTTCTGCCCGTTCATCGAATAGGTCAGCAAATCTGTCTGATTGGTGGCATAGCTGTAATACAGAGCCACATGGAAGCCAAAACGCTTATCCGGTACGGGATAAATATTCACTCCGACCTCCGGAGAGACATAGAAGCCCCAGGGATTTGAATAATAACGGACAGTCGTCATGTAACTGGAGTTCTCCGCATACATCGCTCCCAATTTCACTCCGACATACGGCTTCAGATAATCATTATGTCCGAGACGGTAGGAAGTGGAAAGACCGAAAGGAAGCTGGAAAGCCGACAATTGCTGGTCGGTAGTCAGCGATTGGGTCGGCGACAATTGCAATGTCTGGCGGTCCACATATTTATGATTGGTATGGAAACTCAGGAATGCTCCCAACGACCAGCGCGGCGTCACATAATAACCGGCTTCGAAATTCATACCCCAGCCACTGATCTTATCTGCAAAGTCGGTACTGATAGGTGCGTTCATCTGCCAGTCCACATTAAAATGAAGGTTATCTTCTACCTGTGCCTGTCCTTTCAAACAGAAAACGGACAGTATCATCAACAATATGAATTGTTTCTTAAAAATGTATCTTATCGTTTTCATAATCTTCCGGATTTATTATTTATCAGTATACAGTATATTAAGGTAAGGAGATTGTTCAAAGGCCTGTTCCACAGCACGAAGCGTCAGCTGCATGTCGATACGCGAATTGTTATAGACCAACCCCGAAGCATAAGCATGCCAGATAACCGGCAGATCGACTTTCTTGTTCTGATCGGCAGATTTAGCTGTCAGGTCAACCATTTCCGCAACAAACGTCCCGGTGTCATAACTGTAGGAAACCGGATAAGGATAATACCAGTCATTCCAGAACGGGCCCCAGAAACCGGCCCCCCACCAACCATAGCCGTAACCGTAACCCGGAGTTATGATCTGCGTAGTCTGCTGTGCATAGGACAGTTGCAAGCCGATATCGGCTTTTTCTTTATCATCCACACGGGTATATCCCCGATCGTCCATCTCGGCAACCACCTCGCTAATGATCTTTTGAGCATTCTCATCTTTCCAGTATTGGGCTTTCATACCGCCACCGGCGACCAGAATACTGTCAGGAAGATAATAAGAACTGAATTTGTTAAACTGAATACTGTTATCATAATTCGTATAAACAGCATAATCGCTGTCGAGCTTATTCAGATCGGGATCTTTTTCGCAAGAAGAGAATAAAGCCGTAACAGCCAAAGCAAATAAAAACAACTTCTTCATACGTCTTTAAATTTTAAGTAACAGAATTAATTCAATACACACAACGAATGTCAGCAAAAGACATCCGGCTTATTCATCGATCGTTCGTCCGCACTCATCAAAAGGAAATCTATCCGGCATCTCCGGAGCCACTTTTTCTCCTTCCGGAACCGGTTCATGTGTTATTTGATCCAAACGATAATCAGCACACGTAAACGATGCCAACAAAGCTAATAAAAAAGTATTTCCCATCTCTCTACAAATTTAATCATCTTACCATTAATTCTGAAACAAACTTATTATATATAGGTATAAGAGGCCGGGATTATTTTTCTGAAATGTAATCTGTATTTACTGAACTGTATTTTTTTGTTACTGAAATGAAACCGTTATTCCTGCCCGGGGTAACCGCATCAGGGTAATTACAAACTAACCCGCGGACACCGGAAACTAACCACCCCCTCCCTACTAATTAATTGAAAAGTCAGGACTCCTTATTACCAGGGTGTACAGGGTAGCCGGACAAGGTGTACAGGATAATTAACCAGGGTGTACAGCGTATCTGATTATCCTGTACAGGGTAATTATACTAAATAGGGTGTTAACAATTAGTTTGTTATAACCTTTAGCTTAATAAGTGCCTAAGATAACGATAGTTAATAGCAAGATGTATGATAATATAAACCGGTCTGGTCGACGATAAGAAGGATTCCGTATACTGGAAAAGCACTTCCGTCTACAAATTAAAAAGCACTTTCTATTGCAGGCTACCTTCGTGGCATAATCATAAAAACAAAAAGAGATGAACAAGAGAGAAGTTATTGCAGCAGTAGCAGAGAGGTCGGGAGTCAACCCGGAGGATTGCGCCAGGGTATTAGACTCATTTGAAGATGTTTTCACGGAAGAGATAACCGGAAGCAAATGGAAAAATGCCGTCTTTGAACAAATATACGACCTGCTGAGTCTTATCAAAGAAAAGAAAAACAATAAACAAGACGACCTTCAAGCCTTATTTCGCCATCGGATTTCCGAACATAGCAGGAGGGTACGAAGTACGCAACAGATATTTCAAGAATACCCACGATTGGACAAGCAGGACGGAAAGCATATAAAATACCATTCAGTAACTAACTGATAAAACGGTACTTTTTTATAAGTTTGCATGACAAAATAATAGAATAAATAATAATGTTTTATGAAGAATATAATATTAGAAACCAACAGATTACAATTGAGGGAAATGACATTTTCGGATATGAGAGCATTATCCTTGATATTACAAGATGAAAAAGTAATGTATGCTTATAATGGAGCTTTTAACGATAAGGAAACTATGGCATGGATGCAAAAACAACTTCAACGATATAAAGAATTCAACTTCGGTCTATGGGGCATATTTCTTAAAAATACCGATGAAATGATAGGACAATGCGGTATTACCATGCAGGAATACAAGGCAACACAAGTTCCCGAAATCGGCTACTTGCTGGCTCATAAATATTGGCACAACGGCTATGCTATTGAAGCCGCAACAGCATGTCGTGAATATGGATTCAATATACTGCATTTTAATGCGTTGTATTCCATTATAAGAAATACGAATATTGCATCCCAAAATGTTGCGCTTCGTAATGGAATGAGTCTAATTGATACCATTACCACACATTATCGTGGAGTAGATATGCCCCACATGGTATTTTGCGTAAAAAAAGATGAAACCAAATAAAAAGCAAATAATCATACGGGAAAATTCGTAAAGCGGGAAAACAACTACCGGGATATCTTCTTCGACGAATTTGTTGCCAAGATGGGAAGAATGTAACCCGTTGACGGATAAAGTTAAAATAAAATGCTATTTTTGTTAGGTTTAACGACAAGCTCTATTAATCATGAAAAGGCATTTATTCTTATATCTGTTATCCGTCTGTTCATCTGCAATCATTGCACAGAATACGATTTATGTATCTTCCGGAACGACCGGCATTCAAAAAGGAACTTCTGAATCTCCTTACGGGACAATTGAAGAAGCCCTGAAACAGGGACTTAATGCTACCGGCAACGATACGGTTCATATCCGCATCCAATCTGGTTTTTATCCATTGAACCAAACACTCCGGATAGATAAATCTCCTTCCGTACCGGTTGTTATCGAAGGAGAAGGGAAAGACAAGCCGGTAATCAGCGGGGCAATAACTCTCACTTCCTGGGAGAAAACTCCCGAAGGATGGTGGAAAACGCACGTCGATGAAGTTGCCCGTTACGGATTGAAGATCGAGCAACTGTATGTCAATGGAAACAGAGCTACCCGGGCCCGAACTCCCGACACCGGATGGTTCTTTGTGGAAAAAGCAGATGAGACCATTCATTATAAAGGAACGGGCCGTTCTCCGGAATATGCCACACAACGTATTCAGGCAAAGCCGGAAGATATGGCATCCCTCCAAGGTCTCTCCAAAGAAGAGTTGAACGAAGTAATGGTCATGTGCTATCATAAATGGGATAATACCCGTAAATATCTCTCCATGGCAATACCTGACTCCGGTTATTTTTTCCTGAACGGACAAGGAATGAAACCCTGGAACCCCATACAAAAAGGAAGCCGTTTCATCCTCGAAAACTACAAACAGGCCATGACGACCGAAGGGGAATGGTTTATGGAGCCTTCCGGCGACTTATATTATATTCCCCGTAAAGGAGAGATCATGGAAACAAGCATCGCCCATGCCCCGGTTTTAAACAGGCTACTCACAATAAAGGGAGAAAAAGGCTATCCGGTCAAAAACATCATATTCCGTAACCTCTCTTTTGAACATTCGGGATATGTCATGCCGAAGACCGGTAACAATCCGGCCCAGGCCGCTTCACCTGTCGATGCCGCAATCCATCTCGACTTTGCGGATAATATCCGTTTCGAAAACTGTGAAATCAAACATACAGGAAACTACGCTATATGGTTCAGAAAAGCCTGTACGAACTGTAATCTGGAACATTCTTATCTGACTGACCTGGGAGCCGGGGCTGTAAAGATCGGAGAATATGAAACTCCCGATCCGAACCTTCTCACCAAAAAGATTACAGTCGATAACAATATCATACAGAAAACCGGATTTGTTTTTCCATGCGGGGTCGGTGTCGCCATTTTCAATTCTTCCGACAACAAAGTTACCCATAACGAAATATCCGATTTATTGTATTCAGGAGTTTCCGTCGGCTGGGTCTGGGGCTATGGTAAAAGCTACGCCGTTAATAATGAGATCGCTTACAATAATATTCATCATATCGGTTGGGGAGAATTATCTGATATGGGAGCCGTTTACACATTGGGTATCTCTCCCGGAACCCGTATCCACAATAATGTAATCCATCATATTTATTCTTATGATTATGGCGGCTGGGGACTTTATACTGATGAGGGAAGTACCGGTGTCGTTATGGAAAACAATCTGGTATACGGTTGTAAAAGCGGAGGTTTCCATCAACATTACGGAGAAAAGAATAGCATACGAAATAATATTTTCGCCTTCAACCATCATCAGCAACTGCAATTTACACGGGTCGAAGAACATCAGTCGTTCAGCTTTACTTCCAACATCATACTGATGGATCACGGAGTATATCTTGCCGGTGCCTGGGACAAAGCAAAGATAGATATGGACTACAATTGCTATTGGGACCTGCGTAACAATATGCCTCCCAAGTTCCTGGATAACGACTGGAAAACCTGGAAAGGCATGAAAGACAAACATTCTATCATACAAGATCCTGCATTCAAAGATCCTTACCGCTTGGATTTCCATTTCAAGAATCAAAAAGCGATCCGGAAAATCAGATTCAAACCGTTCGATTACGAAAAAGCCGGTGTCTACGGAAGTGATGAATGGATACAAAAAGCCCGGTTACCGAAAGAACGGGAAGACGAATTCGACAAGATCGTACGGGAAAGGGAAAAGTCGGTATCGGCATTGTTTGAATAAACAAAGATTTATTTATATTTGCAGATATATTATCTATAAAAACACCTTAATTATGAAATTACAATTGATTCAACAGAAGATTTTTGAGATCAGAGGGTACAGAGTAATGATGGACTTTCATCTTGCAGAATTGTACGAAGTTGAAAACAGAGCATTAAAGCAAGCTGTCCGCCGAAATATGGACAGATTCCCTTCTGATTTTATGTTCCAACTAACAGAAAAAGAGACTAACGAACTGTTACACATAGGGGTATCACAATTTGTGATACCCCCCAATTACAATATTGGAGTAAGCTATCCTTTTGCATTTACCGAACAAGGAGTAGCTATGTTATCCAGTATTCTGAAAAGTAAAAAGGCTATTGAAATAAACATCGGTATCATGCGCGCTTTCGTTTTACTCAGAGAATTGACAACCGGTTACTCCGAAATCAAGAAACAACTGGACCAGTTCATGCTCGACACCAACCTGCAAATAGCCGACATTTATGATATACTGAACGAAATGGCATTAAAACAAAAACAGGCGGATAAACCACGCAACCCCATCGGATATGTCATCCCGAAAAAATAAAGTATTATCTTTGCAGCATGGGAAAAAATAAGTTAGCAAAGTTTGACGATATGGCGGGATATCCGCATGTTTTCCAGTATCCGTTTGCCGTTCTGCAAGAGAAAGGATTTGAATTGAAAGGACACTGGCATAAGGAGTTTTTCAAGAATGACAACCCGATCGTGCTCGAATTGGGTTGCGGTAAAGGTGAATATACGGTGGGACTGGCACGCCTGTTCCCCGACAAAAACTTTATCGGCGTAGATATCAAAGGAGCCCGTATGTGGACCGGGGCCAAGGATTCCTATGACTCGGGAATGACCAACGTAGCTTTCCTGCGTACCAGTATCGAACTGATCTCACATTTCTTTGCAGCCGGCGAAGTAGCCGAAATATGGCTTACCTTCCCTGACCCGCAAATGAAAAAAGTAAACAAACGACTGACTTCCACCCGTTTCATGAAGATGTACCGCGAAATACTGTCAGGTGATGGCATCATCCACCTCAAAACCGACAGTAACTTTATGTACACTTACACCTGTGAAATGGTAAAAGCCAACAACTATCCAGTCTTGTTCAGCAACAACGACCTGTATCATTCAGGTTTGGTAGACGATATTCTGTCTATCAAAACCTATTATGAACAGCAATGGCTCGACCGCGGACTGAACATCAAATACATCAAGTTTGTTTGTGAAGAAAGAGACGAACTGGTCGAACCGGACGTAGAGATCGAACTCGATCCTTACCGCAGTTTCAACCGAAGCAAGCGCAGCGCACTGGCTTCAGGCAAATAAGACAACCAATTATACAATCATATTATGGCTATATATCCTAAACTTATCATGGACGCACTTGCAAAAGTGCGCTATCCGGGTACAGGAAAAGACCTTGTCGAAATGGGCATGGTAGAAGACAACATACGGATCGAAGGTAATAAAGTGAGCTTCTCCCTCCTTTTCGAGAAACCCAACGATCCGTTTATCAAATCAGTCGTAAAGGCAGCCGAGACAGCTATCCTGACTTATGTCGGCGAAGATGTCGACATCAAAGGAAACATCGAAGTTCTGGCACGCCAGGCAGCACGCCCCGAACCGGACAAACTACTTCCGCAGGTAAAAAATATCATCGCCGTATCTTCCGGTAAAGGAGGCGTAGGTAAAAGTACGGTTGCCGCTAACCTGGCTGTAGCCCTGGCAGGACTCGGCTATAAGGTAGGTTTGCTGGATGCCGATATCTTTGGTCCTTCCCAGCCTAAGATGTTCAATGTAGAAGATGCCCGTCCCTATATGGAAGAGGTAGACGACCGCGAATTGATACAACCGGCAGAAAACTACGGAGTAAAGCTACTCTCAATCGGTTTCTTTGTAAACAAGGAAGATGCGGTTTTATGGCGCGGAGCTATGGCTAGCAATGCTTTGAAGCAGCTGATCGGCGATGCCAACTGGGGCGATCTCGACTATTTTCTGATCGACCTGCCACCGGGAACAAGCGACATCCATCTGACAATGGTACAGACACTGGCTATCACCGGTGCTATTGTTGTCAGTACCCCTCAGGAAGTTGCCTTAGCCGATGCCCGCAAAGGCATCAGCATGTTTACCGGAGAAAAGATCAATGTCCCCGTTTTAGGATTAGTTGAAAACATGGCCTGGTTCACCCCTGCCGAACTGCCTGAAAACAAATATTACCTGTTCGGAAAAGAAGGAGCCAAACGTCTGGCAGAAGAGCTGAATATCCCCCTGTTAGGACAAATCCCCATCGTACAGAGTATCTGCGAAGGAGGCGACAACGGAACACCTGTCGCTTTGAATCCCGACACGATCACCGGGGCAGCTTTCCGCGAACTGGCAGAGAATGTGGTCGAACAGATCAACTACCGCAATACAAACATGGCACCCACTCAACGGGTACACGTTAGTAAAAACTAAAAAAGAAAGAGCAGAGCCTCCCGTCGGAAACTCTGCTCATCTTTTTTCCTGTACAGGAAATCAACATCACCTAGTCATCAAAAAGCAAATCTAACCCCGAACTGCACCGATGCACAGAGTGGCTGCTCTTTCCGGATCGTCTCAACCACACTCTTATCATCAAAATAATAGGCGATACCGGGTTCGGCATAGATACTAATGGGTTTTGCTATATCATATTGTACGCCAAGCGCTGCTAAAGCAGAAAACTGTACTTTATCAACATCAAGGTCTGTCTTACTTTTACGCTGACGGACGTTATTCAGATAATAATCCGTATTCAGACTGCCATCCACACACATCTCCGCCATAGCACCGGCAGAAGCGTAGAATGACAAACGGTCTTTCTTCCAGATCGTATAATTCACCTTCAAAGGTATTCCCAGATAATGCAGGCGTTGTTCCTGTTTATAGAAATCACCTTCACCGGCAGTCAACTCCGAAGAAAGGAAGGTATAAATCAACCCGCTCTCCAAAGACAATCGGTCGCTTATCCGCTTCTTAACCGAAAGGCCGGCAGACAGAGGATATCTGTGCTTCATCTTCGTGCCGGTCGATTTCTGATAATTCGCGGCGGCAATCTTCTCAAACATTGTAAAGTCTGCCGGATCCCGGAAGTTAGGAGCATTCGACGCCACCTCTTTCATGTAGTCATCAAATGTCCCTGAACCCGGGTTATTATTCACACTTACATCCGAACGGGTTGCCGCGTTAAACATCTGCAATCCTCCTGTGGCAGAGGAATAGCGGTCAAACATATTCCCGGCATACAAACTAAAACTCCATCCTTTAGCAGAAAGAGTCGGTTTTACCGGTAACGGCTCGTAACTCTTCTCCGGAACATATTCGTACTGCCCGCTTTCCACTACGGAACGGTTATTGTACGAATTACTTTCCGTCGCATGCTCTTCTCCTATCTCCGCATGAAAATAAGCGGAAATAGACATGTAAACCTCCGATACAACCTGCGACAAGTCAGGCAACTGCGGTTCAGCCGTTTTCACTGTAGCCGCCAGTTTTTTCACTACCGGCTGCGGTTTGATCGGCTCTACCGGCACAGACGGACTCTCCACTTTTTCCGCAGGAAGAACGATATCCGACAAGACCGGCTCTATCTCTTTATCTATCCCCATAAAGTAAAGAGCAGAACCTAAAACTGCCAAAAAAGACACTGCTGCCGCCAACCAACGATAAGGGAAGCGACGAACTTCAGCAGGAGCCGAAGCGAACGCAGCTTCCAGCCTCTCCCAGCCATCCTCCGGCAACGGCAGACGGTATTCAACCGACCGATTCCGGTATTCCTCTATTAATTTATCTTCCATTTTCATCTTCCGGCTTGTTTCTGAATGTAATCGTTTACTTTCTTTACCAGCATTGCTTTTGCCCGGCACAGTTGCGACGATGATGATCGTTCGTTTATATGCAGAAGCTCGGCAATCTCTTTATGACTTCGTTCTTCAAATGTATATAAGTTAAACACGGTGCGATATCCCGTTGGTAACTCCTGGACGAATTGCATCAGGACCGATGTCGGGATCTGTTCGATCTCCTCCGGAGGCTCTTCTTCTGTCTCAGCAATAATATCAAGGGGGACTACTTGTTTGAGGACATCCTTTTTCCGAAGGTACTCCAATGCCGTATTTACAAATATACGGCTCATCCACGCTTTCAAACTCCCTTCTCCGCGATACGAAAAACTTGAGCAAGAGGAGAATACTTTCAAGAATCCGTCATGCAACAGATCGTAAGCTACGTCCATACCTCCTGTGTACCGGAAGCAAATGCTTAACATTTGTTCCGCATAAGTATCGTAGAGTTCTTTACGGGCTGCATTCACACCCCGCATACACTGCTTTATCAGTTCTGCTTCACCCATCAACGCCGCGCGTGTTTATTATATAAATGTAATGACTGCGGGAATACTGCATGCGATTTCAAAAATTTTCAGCCAAAGTAGTAAAATAATACGGAAAATTGACAAATCAACAGGCAAAACTGTTATCTTACAAAGTATCTCATTCCGCTATTTTTGTAAAAGAATGATCTATAATAAAAGATGTAACATGAGAAAGTATTTATCTATTCTGGCAGGGCTCCTGTTTGCAGGAGTGGTGCTGGCACAAAAAGGAGAACGTAATATGAATAATCAGGCAAGCAAATTCAGTGTAGACAAAACGATGGGACGGATCGAGCAAATCCTTCAGAAAATGGATATCCCGGTATTCGCCAAATTCGATCATCAGAAAAACGCAGAAGAAGTAGGGTTAGATTTACGTCCTAACCAGGTAATTGTCTTCGGTTCTCCGAAGGTGGGAACAAAGCTGATGCAGGAAAACCCGGGCATCTCCATCGAGTTACCTCTTAAAATTTCTGTTTGGGAAGACAAGAACGGCAAAGTTTGGACTTCTTTCCCTCAAATGGAACGCTTGGCATCGGAATATGGGCTGGAAAAAGAACCGGTTATCGGAAAGATGCAGGAATTACTGGAAAAGATTGTCAATCAATCTACCGGCAAAACAGACATCTCCGCACCAGAATAAAAGTTTTCAGAAAAAATTCCTTCATTTATTCATTCGGCACATCAATAACTGATTACCAAAACATTAACAATGAATAATATGAATAAAACATCAATCCGAAGTAATAAATCTTCATGTTTTTTTACTATATCCTTCATCTAAATGCAGATTTTCCGACAAAGTACACTGTCAGTCTGAGATATTTCAGATAAGATGCAAGGTTATATAATACTAAACGAACAATAAGTATGACTTATCTCTTTTGTCTTTTACGGGTACTTGTTTCTCAGATATCGAACGCTTGTTTGACAGCTGTAGAATAAGCGTTCGACTATACACAAACAAGCGTTTGACAGATGGGAGATAACATAGGAGTAGAGACTTTAACAATAAAGAATGAGTAGTATCATGTTAAAAGGATATGAGATAACCCCTTACCGGAATAGAACAAAAACAATAAAATCTACTTGCCGATACTACCTGGCAGAAACCGTTCATGTATAAAAATATCGTAACCTGGAAATCGGGAGTCGCATGTTTTCTTCATTTCCTTCATGCAATATATATTGATAATCAATAAGCAGAATGAAACGATGAACAAATGAAGGTATTTTTTCTGAAAACTTTTATTGGAAGCAGAGCTTCCTCTTGGATAGCCAATACAGCTTGTTTTTCTGCGATACCGTGTCAAGCACGGTAACGAGACACTGTCCCCCGTGCTTGACACAGGGTCGCAAAACAACAACCGATATCGGCCATCCTAAGAGAACGCTAAGCGTTCTTGTCAAGGCCTCAGCGGATGAACGTCCGCGAAGGGGGAAGACAGAGCGTCCCGAGCATCTGCTGTTTGAGCGTAGCGAGTTCAGATGCGACAGCGAAGTCTTTCACCGAAGCAGTGAAGCCGGTGCAGCCTTGATCTTTTGCCTACTTTTCCATCAAGGGAAAAGTAGGTACAATTACAACGGATACCTCCGCAGGAAAGCTACTGTACGATGGATCTCCGTGTACATTACAATATCATCCTCTATGAAAGGGACCTCCTTCCGGAAGTCTCTTAGGAATTTTTCAAGGACAGGTGAAGTCCTGGCCGGACGACGAAACTCCATTCCCTGTGCCGCATTCATTAATTCAATCGCCAGGATATGATCGAGGTTATCCATCACCTTGAACAGTTTGGTTGCAGCATTGGCCCCCATGCTGACATGATCTTCCTGACCATTGCTGGATACGATCGAATCGCTGCTGGAGGCATAACAATACATCTTATTCTGGCTAACCATGCTTGCGGCGGCATATTGCGGAATCATAAAACCGGAGTTCAGCCCGGGATTGGCAACAAGAAATTCCGGTAAACCGCGAAGTCCCATGATCAATTGGGCGACACGGCGTTCGGATATATTTCCTAATTCAGCCAAAGCGATGGCCAGAAAGTCAAAAGAGATGGCCAGCGGCTGACCATGGAAATTACCGCCCGAGATGATCTTGTCTTCTTCCGGGAAGATGGTCGGATTATCCGTCACCGAATTAATTTCCGTGAGCAATACACCGGAAACGTAATTGATCGCATCCTTTGTCGCTCCGTGAACCTGCGGGATGCAACGGAAAGAATAAGGGTCCTGCACATGTTCCTTTTTCCGGTTGATCAGTTCGCTTCCTTCCAACAACCGGCGGAAAGCTGCTCCTGTTTCAATCTGTCCCGGATGAGGACGCATCTGCTGGATACAATCCATGAAAGGATCGATACGACCGTCGAAGGCTTCCAAAGACAAGGCCGCTATCGTATCCGCCTTTTGGGAAAGACGAAAGGCACGCATCAAGGCAAAAACGCCATTTGCACTCATAAACTGCGTTCCATTCAGTAAAGCCAGTCCCTCTTTACTTTTCAGGCGTACGGGTTTCCAGGCAAACTCATCCAATACGCTGATCGCTTCGCGCTTCTTTCCTTTATAATAGACATCTCCCACTCCGATCAGCGGCAGGAAGAGATTCGCCAACGGAGCCAGATCGCCGGAAGCTCCCAAGGAGCCCCGGTCATAAACGATCGGCAGGACATCATTATTAAAGAAATCGAGGATACGTTGTACGGTAATAACCTGTACACCGCTATGGCCCAAAGACAAAGCATGTGCTTTCAGCAGCATCATCAACCGGACAATAACGGGACTCACCTCGTCACCGACACTACAGGCATGGCTTTTCACCAAATTTTCCTGCAAGGTACTCAGTTCGTCAGGCGAGATATTTTTATTGCATAACGAGCCGAAACCGGTTGTAATGCCATAAAGCGGACCATCCTGTTGTTCGATTTTCCGGTCCAGGTAGTCGCGGCAACGCTGGATGCGTTCGCGCACCTCCTGGCTTAACTCGAGCTTCATGTTCTGAGTCAGGATCAACTCTATGCTGTCGAATGTCAGCGGTTCGGAACCTACATAATAGACATTGCTCATAATTAATAATTATTTAATTTGCCAATGTGCCAATATGCCAATAAAGGAAAACTCTTCCCCAATTAGCACATTAGCATATTGGCACATTATAAAATGGTTTTAACCCAATCCAGTAACTTCGTTTCAATACGGATCGCTTCCGATTCCAGATGGTCGGCTTTCACTTTCATCTGCTTCACAAAAGCTTCGTCTTTGATGGAAGCCAGGTTGATACGTACGTTCAGCAGGGCTCCCAAGACACAGGTACGGGCAGTCATCATGGCAACACAGGCATCGGTAACGGCATTCCGGTTTCCTTTATGTGCCACATAAATGACGGTTTCCATCACAGACGCGATCTCTTCGGCAACCTGCATAGGGACAATAGCCGCCTCTTTCGTGGCATCTTCAATGGCCCGGGCACGTTCAGCGATCTGCTCTTCCGTTTCTTTCGGAAGTTTAAAGGCAGCAAACACACGATCGTAGGCTTCACTGTCACGGTCGATGTCGCGGATCAGGCGCTCACGGATCAGAGCAGCTTCCGTAGCGATCGTTTTCATCTGCCCTTCTACATCGGCATATTTCTTTTTCCCGATGGTCAGGTTGGCAACCATCTCCGTCAATGCGGTAGCGATAGCACCGTTTAAGGCTGAAATACTTCCGCCGCCCGGAACCGGTGCGTTACTGGCTGTCTCCGCCAGAAATCCTTTAATTGTCAAGTCTACAAGCATGGTATTTATATTTAAGGTATTAAACAATGAATAAACTGTTTCTCAGATCATATAAATGATTCCGTCCTTGATCACCGTATCCACGATATTCATTCCCACATTATAAGGCAGGAATTTATAAGACGGATATTTCAGCAAGATCAGGTCGGCCTTCTTTCCTACATCTATACTGCCGATCTTGTTGGCACGCCCCAAAGCCGCCGCCCCGTTGATCGTCAAAGCGGTAACCGCTTCTTCCGGAGTCAGTTTCATCTGAATGCACGCCAAAGCGAAAAGCATCGGGATAGAACAGGAAAAACAACTGCCGGGATTATAATCGGTAGCCAGTGCAACTGCACAACCGGCGTCAATCATCTCACGACCACGGGCATAAGGTTCGTTCAATGAAAAGGCCGTAAGCGGAAGCAAGGTAGCAATCACCCCGCTACGTGCCAGCCGTTGGATGCCTTCATCCGAAGCGTGCAGCAAATGATCGGCACTGACAACCTTCAGACGGGCCGCCAGTTCCGCACCTCCAATAGATACGATCTCATCGGCATGCATCTTCAACTTAAACCGCTGACTTCGGGCGGCACGTAACAAACGTTCACTCTGTTTTACCGAGAATACTCCCTGTTCACAAAAAACATCACAGAAAGTAACCGTTCTCTCCAAGCGAAGTTCCGGCAGGACCTGTTCGATTATATAAGTAATATAATCATCCGTCTGATGGGTATATTCAGGGGGAATGGCATGAGCCCCCAAATAAGTGGACACGACGTCGACCGGATGTTCCTCGTTGAGGTCTGCCATTACACGCAGTTGCATCAGTTCGGTTTCGAAGTTCAGGCCATATCCGCTTTTACCTTCCACCGTCGTTACGCCCATATCCAACATTTCGTCGAGCCGTTCATAACCGATACTCCACAGTTGCTCGAAATCACATTCACGGGTAGCATTGACCGTATTGACTATACCGCCACCACGTTCCATGATCGACATATAACTATCACCTTTCAACCGCCAGGAAAACTCTTCTTCACGATAACCACCGAAAATAAAATGGGTATGGCTATCCACAAACCCGGGAAGCAACGCCCTTCCACTGGCATCGATTTCCAGGTATTCGTCCGGATCTACCTGACGTACTATTTCTTTTGTCGGACCGACATGCGTTATAACACCTTCGGAAACAACCACTGCTCCATCTTCTATAATATGGAGATCAGACATTGCCGTACCTCTTTTTGCTTCAAAACCGGAACAGGTTACAACTTGCGATGCGTTCCTTATCAGTAATTTATCTCCTTTCATGTTTTATTCCATTATTCTAGCTTCTAACACCTGGTTCATGGAAAAGTTTTCCAACCCTAAATAAAAAGAAGCTGTATCAATCAATGCTTCCATCGGAACCAATCCGATAATCTCACTACCAACGACCGGAACACCATAACGGCGAGCCTCTATCTTCACCAGTTCAAAAGCGCGGTACAAGGCAGTACGGGTATAGTCGGTCATATTAATCGAGACCTGCACGATACCCCGTTCTTTCAGTTCGACTCCCATTGCTTTACAATAACGAAGGCCGCCGCCGATAAAACGAATCTTACGGGCAATATCGCTGGCAATATTCAGATCGGCCGTACCCAGATTGACATTATAAGCAACAAGCGGCATGCGGGCACCAACAGCAACCGTACCGGCTGTCGGATGGCGCTCCGCCGGTCCGAAGTCCGGCTGCCATTCTGTAAGTTTAATCTTCTCAGCCATCCCTTCGAACTCACCTTTCCTGACTGCTGCCAGATTCTCCCGGTGAGGGGCGGTTGCCGACTTCTCGTATAAAAACACAGGAACCTGGTATAAGGTTGCAATCTGTTCACCAACTTCTTTAGATAAAGCAATCGCTTCATCCATTGTACATCCTTTGATCGGGATGAACGGGATCACATCGACTGCTCCCATCCGCGGATGTTGTCCGCTATGCAGGTTCAGGTCTATCAAAGCGACTGCCTGTCCTACAGCCTCCAACAGGGCGGCTTTCAATGCCTCCGGTTCACCGACTACAGTAACTACCAGGCGGTTATGATCTTCATCATTGCTATAATCCAACAGTTTTACTCCTTGCCTGGCTCTGAACGGCTCAATAATCTTTTCTATCTTCCCTAAGTCCCTACCTTCACTAAAATTGGGGACACACTCCATAATTCTATTCCAACTACTCATAAATTCAAGTATTTAAAGAGGTCTTTATTGTTTTCCGTATCAATGCTTCCTCCGGAATATAAGGAAGAGTGATATGATACTGATTCTCATTATTCTTATTAAATGTTTCACTTGTTTCCAGAGCATGCCGGTTACGTGCCCAGGCACGGCGCGCCACACCGCCCATTACATCCCATAACATGGCGGAACGTAATATTTCGTCGACACGGTTACTTCCGTCGAGAACCATACCGAATCCTCCGTTTACCGCTTTACCGATACCGACACCACCACCGTTATGAAGGGCTACCAGACTCATTCCGCGGGCTGCATTTCCGGCAAAACACTGTACGGCCATATCGGCCATCACGTTACTTCCGTCGTAGATATTGGACGTCTCCCGGAAAGGCGAGTCTGTCCCGCTGACATCATGATGGTCGCGTCCGAGCATCACCGGCCCGATCTCTCCGTCACGGACCATCTGATTGAAACGGAGTGCAATCTTCAGCCTGCCTTCGGCATCCTGATAAAGGATACGGGCCTGTGTGCCTACTACCAGATTGTTCTTTTCGGCATCGCGTATCCAGTTATAGTTATCACGGTCCTGTCCCCGCCGGTCCGGATCGATACAATCCATGGCGGCATGGTCGGTTTTGACCAGGTCTTCTTTTTTCCCGCTCAGACAAACCCAGCGGAAAGGACCGTAGCCGTAGTCAAATAATTCCGGTCCCATTATATCTTCCACATAAGACGGCCAGATAAAACCATCTTTCTCATCGATACCATTCCTGGATATATCTTTTACACCTGCATCATAAATTGCTTTCAGGAATGAATTGCCGTAATCAAAGAAATAGGCTCCGGCATCTACCAACCGTTTTATCACTTCATAATGTCTGCGCAAAGAACGGTCCACCAGGGCACAAAACGTTTCCTGGTCTTCCGAAAGCAAACGTGTACGTTCTTCGAAAGAGATTCCTGCGGGACAATATCCACCCTCATAAACAGCATGGCACGAAGTCTGATCACTCAGCAAGTCGATAGGAATAGATTCCGATGCGGCATATTCCAAAAGGTCTACAATATTCCCATGATAAGCAATCGAAAGAGGCTCTTTGGCACGGCAAGCATCCGTTGCCAGGCGAAAAGCCTCGGCCTCGTTATCTGTAACCAACTGGACCCATCCCTGCGAATGGCGTGTTTCTATTCGCGATCGATCCACTTCCGCCACAATGCAGGCAGCACCGGCAATAACAGCCGCTTTCGGCTGTGCCCCGCTCATTCCTCCTAACCCGGACGAGACGAAAAGATGTCCCCGCAAGTCTTTATCCTGCGGTATGCCGAGTTTAAGGCGACCGGCATTCAGGAGCGTATTGAAGGTTCCATGCACAATACCTTGCGGTCCGATATACATCCACCCTCCGGCTGTCATCTGACCATAGTTGGCAACCCCCATCTGGGCTGCCACATGCCAGTCCTTCTGATTATCGAACATGCCGACCATCATCGAATTGGTGATAATTACCCGGGGAGCATCCGGCCTGGAACGGAACAAACCGAGCGGATGGCCCGATTCGATCACCAAGGTCTGCTCCTGTGTCATGATCTCCAGATATTGTTTGATCAACCGGTATTGCATCCAGTTCTGACAGACCTGACCTGTCTCTCCATACGTCACCAACTCATAAGGATAAAGGGCGATGTCGAAACAGAGGTTGTTGTCAATCATTACCTGGAAAGCTTTTCCTTCCAGGCAGTTTCCTTGATAGTCATCGATGGGACGTGCTTTCAGATCACCCTCCGGACGATAACGATACCCGTATATCCTTCCACGGGTACGAAGTTCTTCCATAAATTCAGGTGCTAATGTCTCATGAAGTTCTTTCGGAATGTACCTTAAGGCATTTTTCAATGCCGTTTCAGTTTGTGCAGACGTAAGGGAATAACCGCGATCGGGGGCGCGGCGGATACCGACAACAAAAGAAGGATATGCCGGCAATTGGCTACCTAGATGTATATCCATAACTGATGACGTTTTAAAATAAACTTACAATTTGTCAGAATAAAACAATTGCAAGTGGCCTACAAGGTAGATATTTCCGTGCAACCGGACAATTTCGGCTATATGTTTAGAAGCATATTGTAAACAAGAAAAAAGACCATCCCGCAATGAGATGGTCTTTTCATTATTTCATAAAAACTGTCTGTTACTTAGCAGCTTCGGCAGCTTTTTTGTTGATCTTTCTTTTCTGTATTTCGTATGCAATCGGAGTTGCAACGAACAGTGTAGAATATGTACCTACGATGATACCCAGCAGGATAGCGAACGTAAAGCTACGGATTGTGCTACCACCCAGGATAAAGATACAAAGTACTACAACCAATGTTGTCAATGATGTATTGAATGTACGGGACAACGTTGAGTTCAAAGCGTCATTGATCACCTGGTAACGATCGCGTTTCGGATACAGACCGATTGTTTCACGGATACGGTCAAATACAACCACGGTATCATTGATAGAATAACCGATAATCGTCAGGATAGCCGCGATAAATGTCTGGTCGACTTCCATAGAGAACGGTAACACTTTCCATAATAAAGTATAGAAAGAGATGATACACAATGTTGTCACTGCTACTGAAGCAAATGCACCTACTGAGAATGACCAGTCGCGGAAACGAAGCAGGATATAAGCAGCCATACAGAACATCGCGAAGACAACCGCCATGATAGCGCTGTTCTTGATGTCGTCGGCCATACTCGGTCCCACTTTCTGAGAACTCTGGATATAAGTTGTTGTGAACTGATCCAATGTTGTTCCTTCCGGAAGCAGCGGTTTAACGCCTTCGAACAATAATGATTCGATTTCCTGGTCTACAGCAGGATCGGCATCGTCGATCTTATAGTTGGTAGATACACGAACCTGGTCCGGTGTACCGATCGTGATAACACTTACAGCACCATCCAGTTTTTCGTCCAGCATATTACGAACTTCATCCGTTTTTACATCTTGTGTGAAACGAACGATATAGTTACGTCCGCCAGTGAAGTCGATACCGTTATTCAAACCGATCGTCATCATGGAGATTGCTCCCAAAAGAACGATACCGGCAGGAATCAGATAACCAGTCTTACGAGCACCCAGGAAGTTAATCTTCGGATTTGTCAACAGATCTTTCGTGATAGATGTTACGAATGTTACATTCTTCAGTTTATCCTTAGCCAGTAATGCTTCGTAAACGATACGAGTCAGGAAGACTGCAGTAAGGAAAGAAGCGAACAGACCGATAATCATTGTAGTAGCGAAACCACGGATAGGACCTGTACCGAAGTAGAACAATACAACACCTGTAATGATAGATGTCAAGTTGGAGTCGAAGATAGCAGAGAACGCGTTACTGTAACCATCGGCAATAGCCTTGCTTAACGACTTACCGGCTCGAAGCTCTTCTTTTGTACGTTCATAGATCAACACGTTAGCATCGACTGCCATACCCAGTGTCAACACCATACCGGCGATACCCGGCAAAGTAAGTACAGCCTGGAAAGAAGCAAGGATACCCATCGTGAAGAAGATGTTCAATACCAATGCACCGTCTGCAATCAGACCCGGAATAATTCCGTAGAATGCACACATATAGATCATCAACAGGATCAATGCCAAAGCAAAGGAGATAACACCTGAGCTGATAGCTTCCTGACCCAGTGACGGACCGACAACGTCTTCCTGTACGATATGTACTGAAGCAGCCATCTTACCTGATTTCAATACGTTAGCTAAGTCCTTCGCTTCTTCCGGAGTGAAGTGACCTGTAATCTGAGAACGTCCTCCGGTAATTTCGTCATTTACGTTCGGAGCGGAATAAACCATATCATCCAGAACGATAGCGATAGCTTTACCGATATTCTCTTTTGTCAAACGAGCCCATGCCTTAGCACCTTCTGCGTTCATGGCCATACTAACCTGCTGTTCTGAACGGCCGGCCTGCTGTACGAAGTCTGCATTAGCATCAGTTACTACGTCACCACCTAAAGCAGGCGTTCCGTCACGGTTAGTAACCTTGATAGCATATAATTCGAAAAATTGTTCTTTTTCGTCGATAGCCTTAACACCCCATTTCAAAGACAGGTTACGAGGTAACACGTCTTTCACCTGTTTCATTGCCAGATATTCGTTGATCTTAGGAATGTCTCTTACGTTAGCCACACCAACGGCAGCACCACGACCTAACTGACCGTTATACTGGTTGATCTGTAACAAGGCAAACAACGGATGCTGTTTTGCAAATTCTTCCATCGACTGGTTTGCCTGAGCTTCCGGTTTATCCTGAGCGATCTGCTGTAACAGAGAATCGGCTTCGCTTGTAGCGGCAGCATTATCTGTAACAGTCTCCGTAGCAGTTGTTTCAGTACCATCGGCAGAAACAGTTTCTGTTTCAGTTACGGCTGCTTCGTCGTTATGCTCTTTCAACACTGTAGCCAGAATATTGTCGGCAGCAACCAACTGCTGGTAAACTTCCGGCAACTGATAAGTTTCCCAAAATTCCAGGTTTGCACTACCCTGTAACAATTTACGAACACGTTCAGGCTCTTTTACACCCGGAAGTTCCACCAGGATACGTCCTGCTGTTTCCAAACGCTGGATGTTAGGAGATACCACACCGAAACGGTCGATACGGGTACGCAATACGTTGAATGAATTATCGATAGCACTCTTCAATTCATTTTTCAACACTGAAACGACCTGAGCATCTGTGCTCTGCGGAGTAATTTTATCTTTCAACTCAAATGTGCTGAAAATAGCAGACAAACGTGCGCCATTATCCAGATTCTTGTACTCTTCTGCAAACAAGTCAATAAAGTCTTTCTGACTGGTTGCCTGGCGAGCATAAGCTAAATCCAAAGCCTTGTTGAAGTTCTCATCCTGGTTATTATTTGAAAGTGAGCGGATTACATCTGCCACATTCAATTCCAGAACGACGTTCATACCGCCTTTCAGGTCAAGTCCTAAACTAATTTCCATTTCACGGCATTGCTTAAGCGTATAGCCCAGCCACACCTTCTGAGTAGATAATGAGTCCAAATAAAGACTCTCTTTCGACGGATCCCCTCCTGCATACTCAGCGGCTTTATTGTTGTAATATCTTGTTACAAATGAGAACGATAGATAGAACAAACATACAAGCGTAAGTAATACCGCGAAGACCCTTACAAATCCTTTGTTTTGCATTTGAATCTTGAGTTTATGTTATTACATTATTTATTTTCGTTTTTTCACAGGGTGCAAATATAGGCTTTTTTTCTTTGTCAAATAGTAATTAGATTAATTATTTGTCACTCTCTTAGTTAATTTCAAGTACAAATATATATCTTTGCCTGTAAAAAAACACAGTATTGACCATGAAACAGCTATTATTATTCTTTTTATTTATTCCTTCCTTGCTTATAGCACAGGAAGATCAAAAGTATTTAGCCGGTGCTATTCCTGAAGAAGGAGGCAAAGTCGTATTTACCAAAGAGATAAATATGCCATCACTTTCGAAAGGGCAGATTTACGATATTATGTACCAATGGGCCGAAAAGTTCTTTAGCGAAGAAGGACGCCGACTGGTCTATTCTGACAAGGACAAAGGCGATATTGCTGCCGTAGGTGAAGAATACCTGGTATTCCAAAGCACAGCCCTATCATTGGACCGCACACTGATGGATTACCGCGTAACCATCGAATGCGAAGACAATGCTGCTAAAATTAAACTGGCCGGCATCCGTTACGAATACAATGTATCCTATCAGCGTGAACCTGAAAAGTACACAGCAGAAGAATGGATCACAGACAAATATGCACTGAACAAAAAGAAAGATAAACTGAATCGCGGTAACGGCAAGTTCCGTCGTAAAACAGTCGATTTTGCGGAAAATATGTTCCAGAGTGCCGATGCCGCATTCGGTATCCAGCCGGCCGGCACGGTAACACCTGCTTATGCCCTTACCCCTGCAACTCCGGTACAACAGCAACAACAAGCAGTCAGACCGGCAGCTCCTGCCCAGCAAATCGCACAGGCTCCCGTCGGCAACAACACAGATGTATGTCAGGGATTATCGGCTTTCGAACCGGATAAAATCCCTTCTACATTATTGAATATGCTGCCGGATAGCAAAATGCAGGTAACACCGGCAGATAAAGAGAATCTGATCGAGAGATATGCCACCTGGAAGGAAATGGGCAAGATGTTCGGAAAGAATATCGCTTCTATTTCTATCAGCCCGGAAAGTGAAGTCTACAAAGCAGTCAAAGATAACGACATCTACACGATCACTTTCACCAAAAAGGATGATACGGAAACCTGGTTCATGATTCAGTGCGTTAAGCAGGGCGAGTCAAGCGAAGGACAACAGAAAATCGTTATTGGAGAGATACTTAACGTATGGATCAGATAAATACAAAAATGATAAAGAAAACAATATTACTGCTATTGCTGATATGTCCCGTTCTTGCTATGGCACAGGGACATAAAGGCTGTGTAGAGTCGTGTGCCCCGATGAAAGAGGGGAAGGTTTGCTACAGCGACGAAGTAGACGTTGAAGGCGTGAAGAAAGGCGAGTTGTTTAAAGCGATCGACAAATGGGCCAAGAAGAATTATGGGAAAGATGTTTTCCTGTCGAGTGTCAATTCCAGCAAGTCGAAAGGAACGATATTTATCAACTCAAAAGTCGAGCTACTTCTGAACGATACGGATAAAACAATCGTCAAGTACAAGATGAGAATCTATTGCCACGACGAGAAATATAATGTAGAGCTGACGGATATTTCATATCAATACGACCCAAACAACGAAAAGAAATATAAGACCTATCCGGCCGAAAACGTTATTGCCAACAACGGAAAGAGCAACACAATCGCATTGATCAAAGATCCGTTACTTTTCTGTAATGCGACCTTCTTTTTTGCAGAAAACTTATTTGCCGATGTGTTTAGTGCAGCAGATAATGACGAGTAAAAAACAAACAGACTATATATATTAATGTAAGGGGATTCCGGCAAGGGGTTCCCTTATTTTATTCTTCCAGACTCAGATAGCACCATAACGGATAGTGGTCGGAATATCGTACCTTGTCAATAGTGCAGTTCATTGACTTCATATTCTTTGAATGCAATATATTATCGATGCGGAACCAGAACATATTCTGATTATAGGTTATTCCCATCCCCTGTCCGGATTCGGCAAACGAATCGACCAAAGGTCCCTGAACCGTACGATGTGCATATGAAATCGGCGTATCATTAAAGTCACCGCAAACCAGGATATAATCACCTTTTACCTTTGATATTTCTTCTGCGACAGCATCTGCCTGCCGGGCACGTATCTTAAAAGCCGGGCCCAGCTTTTGTTCAAGCGCACCTTTAATCCCATCGAAAGTATCCGTGCCGATATTTTTTATAAAAGCAGTATAGCGGCTCCGGTCCTCCATCGTCAATTTAAAAGATTCCAGGTGATTATTGATCAAAGTCAGTTTCTTCCCATTCACATTCAACTCATGAATAGAAGAAGCATTGCTATCGCTTTTATATTTTATCTTCCGGCTGTTCGAGATCGGATATTTAGAAAAGACAGCTATCCCATAATCCGCATAACTGGTCTTATTTATAGGAATAACAGAACGGTACGGATACATATCAAGCGCCTTATACACCTTCGCCGATGTCAGGTACTTGTCGGATTTACTCACGGCATACTCCTGCAAACAGACAATATCGGCCCCCGAACCGGCAATATATTCGAGAATCTTATTAGGAGATTCCGTCGTATGGTTCAGGTAAGCAAAAGCCATCACATTATAGGTCAGCACCTTCAATACATTTTCCTTTGGAATATCTTTTGTCCGGCTATGATAAGGGAAATACTTTTTCACCGGCCCCCAGCAGATCAGGAAAGAACATAATCCGATCAGCAGGAAACGCCATTCCCATAAAAACAACCAATAGAGGATAAAACAAAGGTTCAGGACACATAAAATAGGGAAAACCAATCCCAGATAAGAAAAACTTAGGATAGTATCAGGAGAAACACGATCTGAATAAGCTGAAATAACAAACAGCACGACAATCAAAACATTGGCAAGAACGAACAATGATTTGAATAAAAGCTTCAGTGTTTTCAATCCTTCACTCATTTTTTACTTGCGTCAAATAATTGCCTTTTTTCATCAGCTGAAAGACTCTCATATCCGGAACGTTTCAATTTATCCAGAATAGCATCAAGGTCTGCCGATTCCCGGTGTTTACGGGCATTATATTCATAATCGGTTTCTGCACGTTTGTACGTCACCTTCATTTTGGGTTTTCTCTTTCCGAGATTCACCACCCAATCCAACAGGCGATTCATCGGTGCCGTCAAATCTTTTCCTTCTTTAATCCGCATGGCAAACCAGATACCGAATAAGGCACCGCCAATATGGGCAATATGCCCACCGGCATTCTCGGAAGTAATGGCTAACAGGTCGATCACAAAGGTGAAGAGCGCCAGATAGATCAGCTTGATTCGCCCTATCAGGAACAGATTTATCTCCAGATCTTTCCGGTAGAACGATACGGCAAAAACTATTGCCATCACCGAAGCCGAAGCCCCCATCAGATAGCTTGAAGAAGCCACCGTCTGAAAATACGGAAAGATATTATAAGCAAGCATAAACAGTATTGCACCGGCAATACCTCCCAGCAGGTACAATCCCCCCAACTGCCGTTCGCTGAAAAATGTCAGAAACAGCCCGCCAAACCAGTACAACCAAAGCATATTAAAAAGGATATGCAGGAAGTCGAAATGGGTGAACATATAAGTAATGACCGTCCACGGCCGGTACATCAACAACTCCGGCGAAGAAGGCATCTGCAAATATTGCAAAAAGGAAATTCCGGGGATATTAAAAAGGAGAAATATCACCCCCATCAACCGGATCAGGATGAAAAGCCCTACATTAATATATATGAGCTTTGCCAGTATATTTCCTGCCCGGAACGTATTCTTCAGATTAGTAAAAATACTTTCCATTGTCTGCATCTTTCTTTTTCCAGTAGCGAACCATAAAGAAGCCGAACAACATACCGCCTAAATGGGCGAAGTGTGCGACCGTATCTCCACCAAAACTGGAAACACCCATAAATAGTTCTGCCAGACCGTAAAACACAACAAAATATTTAGCTTTAATAGGTATCGGAATAAACATCAGGAACAACGGCACATTCGGGAACAGCATGGCAAATGCCAACAGGATACCGAACACTGAACCGGAAGCCCCTATCGTGATCATCATATTCAATGAAGGATCCATACGAACCAGTTCAAACAGCGTCAGACCATTCGCACTGGCAAAAGATTGAACCGAATATGCCCATACCAGTTCCTGTACGATACCGGCACCGATACCTGTCACGAGATAAAAGGTAAGGAAACGTTTCGGTCCCCACACATTTTCTAATACACGTCCAAACATATACACCCCGAACATATTAAAAAAGACATGTGCAAAAGAGTGCGTATCGTGCATGAACATATAAGTAACAAACTGAAACGGGTAGAAATCTTTCACACCCGGAAAGTGCAATCCCAATAGTTGCACCAAATCAATCCCTACTTTCGGTAACACCAGACTGGCTACCCAGAATAGCAGGTTGATAATGATAAGGTTTTTTGTAACGGGCGGTATACTATTCAAGAACCCGGAGCCATTTTGATTCATCATACATATATCAATTTGCGGGCAAAGGTAAATATATTTTGATTGTTTTTCCTTCAAATAGTACTAAAACATAGTAAATCAATAAAAAAAACAGATTTTTTCTTTGCAGAATATCAAATTAAAACTACATTTGAACCGACTTTTAGGCTATCACAGATTTGTTTAATATATTAATATCAATCCATCATGAACAAAACAGAATTTATCACAGCTGTAGCGGAAAAATCCGGTTTAAGTAAGGCTGATGCCAAGAAAGCAGTAGATGCTTTTGTTGAAACAGTATCCGACGAAATGAAAGCAGGAGGGAAAATTGCTCTTCTAGGTTTCGGCTCATTCTCCGTAACTGAAAAAGCAGCCCGCAAAGGCGTTAACCCAAAGACAAAACAACCAATTGAAATCGCAGCTCGCAAAGCCATCAAATTTAAACCCGGCGCAGAGTTAAACGACAAGGTTCAGTAAGAAACGGAATATTTTCATATTCGAAGAGGTGTTGCAAAAGTGTCATTTGTCAGTTTTACAACACCTTCTTTATTCTTTCATTGTTGGAATGTTGTTTTATCATATATTGTGATACAGTATTCGCATATATTATGATACTGCATTCTCATATATTATGATATTCTTTTCGCATAATATATGATATAAAAATAATTCCAGAGAACATCACTGCCCCCTGGAACCCACACTAGTATTAATATTAAACTTACCTGATTACACAGGTTAGTATTGTTATTCCGAACAAAACATGATAACGGGACTTCGGTCCCGTTTCATCTATCACATTACAAAGATCCTGCTTTTCAATCAATTATCATTACATTTATGGTTCTCATGCCGCACCCGGGGACTCCGGAAAGCCTCTTTGTAAGCAACTATCGCCACCTAAATTTCATTTTCCGCAACAACGAGAATACGTCAAACATATATACGCTCTATTTGCAGACCATTCGCTCCGCACAGCACGAATAGAGTAAATCGAATGAATTACGCGATCAAAGACCACCCTCATGCTGGAAATACCAGGTCCATCCATTAATATTAATCTGAAGAACCAGCCAGGGATCGTTGTCGGCAAAGAAAAAGACAATCTTATATTCACTCTCCCGATCGAGATATTCCTGAGCGCTCATATTATGCCCTTCGATTTTTGTCATCACCAGAAAATCGGTCAGATTGATATTGAACACCTTTCTACCGGAGGTTTTCTCTGTTACCACAAAACGTGCGTTACGATTTTCCAGAAACCGCATCGTATTCAGTTCGACAATGCCTGCTGCCAGATTCTTTTGTTCGATATGATAAGGACGGAAACTAAGATTATCATCTCCAAGCAGCGAATTATCGTGTGCCAGATAACCGTTGGATTCGATTATTTCATAGGTATAGGCATTCACATCTACCCCCCAGGAGTCTTCATTGCTCCCCTGAAAAACAAACCGTACTTTATTGGTATCTTTTATCAGGTTGATAACTTCCGTCTGATCGGTGGTACCGGTAAAGTCCACGTTATTAATCTCGCCATACCAAAGCGGCTCGAGTTCCTTATCGATGATAAGTGTTTCCTCACGTTTCAACTGTAGCTTCAAGTCGGCGATGGAGGAAATACCTGCCTGCAACGATGTTATATCGTATGAATCATGTGCACCTGCCCATGCCATAAACTGGTATTGTCCGACAGGCAACTTAACTTCCATCAGATAACTGCCTGTTCCCAATGTACTCCCTTCCTCTGCTTGTTTAAACAGGAACTTGCCGTCTTTATCAAATACATAAAGCTCCACTTTATCCACCTGCGAATGGAATGCATCAGCAAATTCCATATTGTAATCATACTTAAACTTAACAAACAAACGGCACTCCGGCAGATCTTCGTTAAAGCTATCGCATGAAGTCATTATCAGGGAGCCGATAAGGACAAACCACATGGCTATGTGACGTAATAGGCTTTTTAGCTTCATATTTTTTAGTTTTCTAATTATTCTATATAGAGAGGAAAAGATATTCCTTCTTTTCTCGTTATTTCCAATTCAGTGGACAGAACTATCTATTCCGTCAAATATAAATCCCAGAGTTTTATCAAGTCTCCGGCAACTCTTTTACTAAAAATAAAGGGGGTGTCACAAAAGTCAGTTTTGTCATGGCGGACTTGAGCCGCCAACTCATACCAGGTTAATATACATTATTAATATGCGATCCCGGGACAAGCCCGGAATGACAGGATAGTGACTTTTGACACACCTCCTCTTATATTAAAAAGATTTCGAATTTATAATTCTATCTCTTGTCTATACCAGGTCCAAGGATTGATGCCAATTTCAACAGAGATGAAACTTTCTTCTTCTTCATCTTTCTTGCCTGGATCCGGTTCAGGAATTATCGGATAACCCGGAGTCTTTATATCCTTGATAGCAATATCATATACAGAATTACGCACCACGCCAAACTCTCCGAGCTTATTGTTCGTGTTATCCGTATCATTATCATGCTTAATCATAATAACATGATAGCCTTCTCCTCCTTCGTAATAAGACACATTTCCATAAGCGGCTGCTCCATGTGTTTTAACACCAGCCTGCTCAAATGATGCAGCAATTTTCTGAGCTCCATCAGCTATACTACTATAGGTATTATCATCAAGCTTAGCCTGAAATGCAGCAGCTGTAGGAAGAGTAATAGCAGTCACGTTTGGTACAGAATACTTTACCAACGAATCCAGATACGCACCAAATGCATTAGTCACCGAAGTCTGAAGATAATCATCCGGAGCTTGGTCTGTATATTTTGCTGTTAATTCTGCCTCAATGTACTTCACTACCAATTTGTAAGAATAATATCCATCAGTACCAATTTTAATCCAAGCACTTCCGGGATTAACTTTTCCTGAAGCATCCACATCGTTATCGCTATTAGTAGTCCCATTATAAGTTCCACCGTTATTCGGGAGTTGTAATCCTTTAGGCTGACTTACCACCTTCAACAAAACATGTGTAGTGTAGGCCTGGTAGTTATCATTTTCTTCCTGCGTATTCTCCAGGCAATACAAAGCTGGGATCTTAGAGGCATTGGGACCTGTAGAGTCAGCTGTTGCAGTGACCCAGGATGGTGCAGAAGCATGCGTATAATAAGCATAATTATCCGTATATGGAGTGGTTGTTATATTCGCCATAGACGTTTTCTGCCCATCGTAATTCGGGTCTACCCTGTAAGAACCAAAATGCCATTTATCAAACGGAGTGATACAACCACGAGCCGTTGTTTCCAACCACGTCTCAGTTCTCTCAGACATCGGGTAGTATTTTTTATTAGTCACATTCAATGTCCATCCGACAGTATTAATATCAAGGGTAGATTGCGGATAATTATTATCTGCAAACAAACGTACTTTTGCAGCTACACGGTCTACGGTAACTTTATAAGGTTTGCCTTCCGCCTCACCTGCAGTCGCATAAGTTACCAGATCATTATCTGTTACAGTAACCGAACTACCTGCATCTGTAATCGTTGTCGGTTCCAGCTTGCCTTTGGCATTGGTCATCATAAAGCTATTCTGATTTGTACCACCGATAACCGCACCGACACTGGTATTAGCAATAATTTTATTTACGTCATCGAATGTACTGGCAGAAGCCACGTTTGTTGTAAAATCAGAAGATGGATTTAATATGATCATAAAAGCTTTCGAATTCTTATCCACTTTAAAAGCCTTTGTCGGGGTTCCGCCAGGCTGTCCCGGAGTTCCTATTTCAGGGTCTCCCGTCCCCCATGACAATTTAGTCAACAATGCCGGATTATTCGATCCAGTAAGATGGCTATCAAAGAAAAGAGCCATCATCGTATTGACTTTCGATTCATCAGCCGTACCATTTTCCTGATCAGGATCATGCAAAGCCTTGGTAGTTGTCGTTGTCACAACATTCAGAGAGACCCAGGCGTCACCTCCTGCACTGGAGTTACCACCACCATCCTCTCCTCCATCCGGGAGACTTTCACTACACGCTGCAAACATAAAAGATGCAAGTGCAAACATTAAGAAGTTCTTCTTTTTCATTTCACTCAATTTTAATTAGTCATTTTTACTCATTTATTTATCTCATTTTATTCTCTATCTCAGCAATATTCGCTTTTTTCTTCGCCAACTCATTCAGATTATCTTTGGCTGTTTCCAACCCTGAATCAGCTGCTACTTTCAAATATTCCCCGGCCTGGTCATAGTCTCCTTTCAATAAAGCGACTACACCCAGCGAATTGATATATTCCGGTTCTTTTGAGTTTACCTTATTCAGATAACGCTCAGCTGCAACCAGATCATTACGCAGGATAGCTGCCGCTGCTGCATTCATATTGGCAATCTCATTTTCAGGATACATCCGTACGGCAACTTCGAAGACATCGACAAACTCCTGCGAACCGGCCGGATAACTATTGGCAACCATGAACATTTCATTCAGGCTCAGATTCTGCGGACGCGTTTTGATTACCTCCTTCGCTTCTTCCACATCGAAATTCTTTACATTAAAGTTTACTTTACAAACAGCAACACGCAAACGCGGATATACATTTCTCAGCAAAGACAGATAAGGCACCCCTCCCCGAAACTGTTTTAACTTCGTTTTTCTTTCTGTGTCGACCGGATTATTATCGATGATCGCCAGTATCTCATTTTTATATTCTATATCGCCGGCATTAAGCGCTTTCACCAAACCGTCCCAGTTCTCACCACCGAAGACGGTATGATACTGGCTGCGTGAGAAATCGTAACGGGTCAACAGATAATCGCGCAACGCTACCGCACGTCCTTCGGACAATCGTTTATTGTTTGCCAGTGAGCCTTCAGGCGATGCGTAACCGATAATATCCAGATCTTTCACTTCGACACTCGGATCGGATTTCAATTCGTCGATCATCGAACGGATCTTTGCCAGTTCCTGCGGGTTGTTCATATATTCGGGCCGGATATTCGTCTTGTTCACTTCGAAATCAAGGAAACTTTCCACCTGTATGTCACGTCGTTTGGTCTCTTCGACTACCGGTTTAACAAAAGCCATATGAGGCACTATGACGTAGGGTTCCGGTATGTATTCCAGCGTTACTCGATCTGCAACCGGCTCCACCTTCATCAATAACGTCTCACCACAACCACATTCATCCCGCTGCATATCCAGATGAGCGTCAGCCATCCATGATTCATAGGGAAGGATATAGCGATACCGGATGGTTTCGTTTGTCGGTTTATTTACTTTCTTAACGATATAAGGTTTTTCATAACCAGCCTTCTCTGCCGCATTCATCAGAGAAAGCGAACGTTCGTAAACCCGGTATTCATCTCTCCCTTTCATTGTTACTTTAGGCAAATTACAGCCTTTTTCCGAAGAAATCAACTGCGGAATCAAGTCCACCCCACGGGTTGATTTGACTTTTACCCCGTTCAGGACAATGTCCATATCTATATAAAGAAAATCGCCCGCCTGTTCCAACCGTACGGGATTCACAATAATATTTCCTTCATAAGAACGTGACTGAGCCTTTACCTGAAGAACATTCAAACAGGTAAAAGCTAACAGGCATATAATGAATTGTATATTCCTTTTCATCATACTTCTTTTATTTAATCAGATAAATAATTGACAACGCGGCTTTTGTCGGACCGAAATAGTTCCGCCCGGTATCTTTCAGTTTGGAACCACACTCCGCACAAGGATATTTTTCATATTCTATACGTGCATATCCCAAACCGATAGAGGCTTCTATACTCCACCGTTTCTTTAATATCCAGGAATGCCCAACCGAAAGACCTCCTCCATACAGATGCCCCTGATACCGGTTCTTTTGCATATTTTCGCTAAAAAGCCCTGGTAATCCACCAACATTGAAATCGGCATAATGCGCATGCAACCCGACAAACGTCCGGTTGAAACTTTCGCAGAACCAATAACGAATTTCCGGCTGTACTCCCCAATGACGCAAACGCCTGCCATTGTCTGGTTTCCACGGATTATAGTTGACCGGAATGTCCAATGTCCATTTACGGGCCAACCCAAACTCCAATCCCAGATTCATCGTTGTAGTTGCGTCATACAAAAGATTACTTTTAAGCGCAATTTTCTGAGCCTTACTTTCTATGGTCAGGCATCCGAGTATAAAAATCAGGAGTATCAATGCTCTTTTCATCTATTTTATTTTTTACTTCCTAACTGAATAATATCTAATTTGGTATTGGATGGAATACATACAGAAGAGGTCACCAGCAATAAGATGAAAATAAAGCCTTTATATATTTTATATTTTCTTACAACCATTAATAACATTACTTTCCCAATCATTATAAACTATCCCAAATTACATATGTAGAAACAATTATAAGTTCTTTCGATACTAAATACTCGTTTCACTCTTTTCTTTCTCTATTATTTCCCAAATAACACTCTTTCTTTCAGTTACAAAGATCGTTTTTCTCAAACAAATTACTATTCTATTGTTGTTTCTGATATTATGCATTAACACTCTCCATCACTACCCATTTCAAAGGGAAAGCACAAATCGCTTACACTTTTCGAAACAAGCGTTAAGCAATTCAACTTTATTTGCAAAAAGTGAAAAACAAACACACTCATACCGTACGATTTGTAAATATTATCAACAAATATGTAAACCCGATTTCCTCTCTTTTGGAGGATACGGCAAAGGACAGGCAAACTACTAATTCGGAATAGCCGGACGCAGGTTTTTAGAAAATAATCATGTACCTTTGCAGGCAAAATAAAATCCGAATATATAGAAGTAAGAATATGGTTATTGAACAGCAGATTACCGGTGCGATCATTGCCGGCATAAAAGAACTGTACGGAGCAGAAGTTCCTGCCGCCCAGATACAGTTACAGAAGACAAAAAAAGAGTTTAAAGGACATCTTACCCTGGTTGTATTCCCATTCCTTCGTGCATCGAAGAAATCGCCGGAACAAACAGCACAGGAAATCGGCGAATATTTGCAGAAAAACGAACCGGCCGTATCTGAGTTCAATGTAATCAAAGGATTTCTGAACCTGACTGTTGCCGGCCCGTGCTGGATCGACTTGCTGAACACGATCAATGAGCAACCTTCATACGGAATAGTTCCCGTTACGGAACAATCTCCGCTGGTGATGATCGAATATTCTTCACCCAATACAAACAAGCCGTTACACCTGGGTCACGTACGTAACAACCTGTTGGGTTACAGCTTGTCTGAGATCATGAAAGCCAACGGTAACAAAGTAGTCAAGACCAATATTGTTAATGACCGCGGTATCCATATCTGTAAATCCATGCTTGCCTGGCAGAAATGGGGCGAGGGCGTTACTCCCGAATCATCCGGAAAGAAAGGTGACCACCTGATCGGTGATTTCTATGTATTGTTTGACAAACATTACAAACAGGAGTTAAAAGAACTGGAAGAAAAGGGCCTGACCAAAGAAGAGGCAGAAGCGCAGTCGACCTTGATGGCCGAAGCCCGCGAAATGCTCCGCAAATGGGAAGCCGGCGACGCTGAAGTCCGTGCTTTATGGGAGAAAATGAACAGTTGGGTATATGCCGGTTTTGATGAAACCTATAAGATGATGGGCGTAGACTTCGACAAGATCTATTACGAATCACAAACCTACCTGGAAGGTAAAGGCAAAGTGATGGAAGGTCTTGAAAAAGGTATCTTCTACCGCCGCGAAGACGGTTCCGTATGGGCCGATCTGACCAAGGACGGACTGGACGAAAAGCTACTGCTCCGTGCCGACGGCACTTCCGTATATATGACACAGGATATCGGTACAGCCAAGTTACGCTTCGACGATTATCCGATCAATAAAATGATCTATGTAGTCGGAAACGAACAGAACTATCATTTCCAGGTTCTTTCCATCTTACTGGATAAACTGGGCTTTGAATTCGGAAAAGGTCTGGTGCACTTCTCTTACGGAATGGTAGAACTTCCGGAAGGCAAGATGAAGAGCCGTGAAGGTACGGTTGTCGATGCAGACGACCTGATGGAAGAAATGATCGGTACTGCTCATGAAATTTCGCAGGAACTGGGTAAACTGGATGAAATGACTCCGGAAGAAGCTGCCAATATTTCCCGCATTGTCGGATTAGGTTCTCTGAAATACTTCATCTTAAAAGTCGATCCGCGCAAAAATATGACCTTCAACCCGAAAGAGTCTATCGATTTTAACGGAAATACAGGACCATTCATACAATATACATATGCACGTATCCGTTCTGTTTTACGAAAAGCTACTGAACAAGGCATCGTATTACCGAAACAATTGCCGGCCAATACTCCCATCTCTGAAAAAGAAGAAGGGTTAGTCCAGATGATTGCCGATTACGCTGTAACAGTTAAAGAAGCAGGGAAAGAATACAGCCCGGCTTATATTGCCAATTACATTTACGACCTGGTAAAAGAATACAACCAGTTCTACCACGACTTCTCTATCCTCCGTGAAGAGAATCCGGAAATCAAACAATTCCGTCTGGTATTATCTGAAAATGTTGCCAAAGTCGTAAAATCAGGCATGTCGTTACTGGGCATCGAAGTTCCGGAAAGAATGTAAAGGAAAATGCCCTGTCCAAAGCGGGAATAAGTCTTATAATTTTCTGTAAGCGCTGTCCTCTCTGGGGATGGCGCTTATAATTTTCTGTAAATGCAATCCCCGGGGGGAACAACGCTTATAATTTTCTGCAAGCGCTGTCCCACCCGGGGACGATGTCTATAATTTTCCGTAAGTGTTATTCCCGGAAGAGCTACCTACTTATGCTTTCTTCTTGGTTGTCCGCTTTTTCGGTGTAGCAGGTTTCTCCGCTGCTTCGGTTATGATCTTCATACATTCTTCATAAGTCAGTTTTTCCGGCTGGGTAACCGTCTTCGGTATCCGGTAATTGGCTTTCTTATACGTAATGTAAGGACCATAACGTCCATTCAGGATCTCCAGTTCAGGGTCCTCGTCAAACTTCTTCAGATAACGCTGTTCATCTTTTTTCCGTTTCTCATCAATCAGTTCGATCGCTTCTTCCGCGGTGATGGAAAGCGGATTCAGATCTTTCGGGATAGAGATAAACTTGCCGTCATGACGGATGAACGGTCCGAACCGGCCTACGGCTGCAACCATATCTTTTCCTTCATATTCACCGATGGTACGGGGAAGATCAAATAACTTCAGTGCCTCTTCCAGTGTAATCGTTTCAATAGACTGCCCCTTCATCAATGTAGCGAACTGAGGTTTCGGCGCTTCCTTATCATCCGGATGAGCCTGTCCGATCTGTACGACCGGACCATAACGGCCGATCTTTACAAATACAGGATTTCCACTCTTCGGGTCCACACCTAACTGGCGTTCTCCCACTTTATGTTCCGTCTTTATGGCAGCCGTCTCTTCTACGATCGGATGAAACAGCTTATAAAACTTATCGATCGCTTCCGTCCAAACCATTTCTCCTTCAGCAACAGCATCGAATTCTTTTTCCACACTGGCTGTAAAGTTATAATCCAACACATCCGGGAAATAAGTCATCAAAAAGTCGTTCACGACAGTACCGATATCGGTCGGCATCAACTTATTACGGTCGGCACCTACAATCTCTTTCTTGTCAGCTTCCTTTATCTTATCTTTGGCAAGTGTGATCACGCTATAAATACGCTCTACCCCTTCCTTATCTCCTTTAATCACATACTCACGATTCTGTATCGTCTGAATAGTCGGAGCATAGGTAGAAGGACGTCCGATACCCAATTCTTCCAGGCGGCGAACCAGACTGGCTTCCGTATAACGCGGAGGACGTTGCGTAAAACGTTCCGTAGCCACAATATCGTTCAGTGTCAACACTTCATGCAACTCAACCGGCGGCAATAAACCGTTCTCCTGTTCCTTTTCGTTTTCGTCATCGTAACTTTCACGATATACCTGAAGGAAACCGTCGAAAGTGATCACTTCACCGACAGCCACGAATTTTTCTTTCTTATTATTGATGCAAACAGAGATTGTCGTACGCTCCAGTTCAGCATCAGCCATCTGTGACGCAATCGTCCGTTTACGGATCAATTCATATAATTTCTTTTCCTGCGCCGATCCGCTGATTTCCGTATTACTGATATAAGTAGGGCGGATCGCTTCATGCGCTTCCTGCGCACCTTTACTCTTTGTATGATACTGGCGGAATTTATAATATTTCTCCCCGTAAGTATCCAGAATAGCTTCCTTAGCCGTACCCAATGCCAGGTCACTCAGGTTGACCGAGTCGGTACGCATATAAGTGATCAATCCCGATTCATACAAACGCTGTGCAATCATCATGGTTTGAGAAACAGAATAACCCAGTTTGCGGGCGGCTTCCTGTTGCAAAGTGGATGTGGTAAAAGGAGGTGCAGGTGATTTCTTTACCGGTTTCTTAGTGATCTCGTCAATAGAGAAAGAGGCTGCTTTGCAGGATTCCAAAAACTCCATCACCTCTTTTTTATCCTTCAGACGCTTGCTCAACTCCGCTTTCAGGATCGTTGTTCCGTCAGGAAGTATGAAATTGGCAATGACACGGTAAGCGGCTTCCGACACAAATTCGTTGATCTCGCGTTCACGTTCCACGATCAGGCGGACAGCTACCGACTGCACACGTCCGGCAGACAAAGCCGGCTTTACCTTTCTCCATAAGATAGGAGACAGTTCAAACCCCACGATACGGTCTAATACACGACGTGCCTGCTGGGCATTTACCAGATCGATATTAATATCGCGCGGTGTTTCAATCGCATGCAAAATAGCATTCTTGGTAATTTCATGGAAAACAATACGTTTTGTATTTTCCGGTTTTAATCCCAAAACTTCGTACAGATGCCAGGATATAGCTTCTCCCTCGCGGTCCTCATCGGATGCGAGCCATACCTGTTCGGCAGACTTCGCTTCGGATTTCAATTCGGAAACCAGCTTCTTCTTATCTGCCGGGATCACGTACTGCGGAGCATAATCGTGTTCTACGTCTATACTAAATTCTTTTGTCTTCAAATCGCGGATGTGCCCGTAACTCGACATGACCTTGAAATCTTTTCCGAGGAATTTCTCAATGGTTTTTGCCTTGGCGGGTGACTCCACTATTACCAGATTCTTTTGCATAATCACTTTTCACTTTTTAGAAATCGAGTGCAAACATACACAAATAATTAACGTAACCGTACATCAGTAACAAAAAAACAGTTTTTTAAACCGTGATTATTATGTATGTAACGTCTTCAGAATTATCTTTGTCCGTAAAATATCACATTATTTTAATATGGAAACTATCAGACAACTTATCAACGATAATAAAACAGACGAAGCACTCCATTTGTTGGACGAGTACATCAAAAAAAATGATTCAGACGATGAAGCGTATTATCTGCGCGGAAACGTATACCGCAAGATGGGCGATATTCGCCAGGCACTCAACAACTACCTCATGGCTATCGAATTAAACCCCGACAGTCCGGCACAAACCGCCTATAATGCCCAGATCAAAATATTAGATTTTTATAACAAAGATATGTACAATCACTAAGAGGCAATTTATAAAAAAAGGTGCAGCCTCCGGCATATGAATATATAAGGAACACGGACAACACGGAACACGCGGATTATCACAGACAGTGTCTTTGTCCTGAAAGGACTAACTGTGAACCCTTCGGGTCCATAACATCACCAACAGGCTCAATTTTTTCTACTTGTGTTAATCCATCCATCAATCCCCAGAATTGGATGGTTATAAAAATAGAAGAGGCAGAAGGGCTTAACCTATCCGCAGAACAGGGAATCGAAGCCCTACACGCACAAACAGGAAACGCCACTCCCGCATATACGGAAGGATGTCTATACTGTTTTCTTAGTGCGTGTTAAATTTTCGACTTTTGTTCTGCACTGAAATCAGCTAAACGCTTTTTATTCTAATATGTCTTATTACGACCATAATTCCCGACCAAGGTTTCACAGCTGAAAATTTATCTCAACTATATATGTAAAAACATTGTTGTATTACGACTGTATTCGACTGTACAAAGATAAAAAGAATGTTTCCCGTTACAGGAGTTTTGTCTAGTAGATTAAAATTCGATGGCCGTCGGCCAAGAACAAGGCTGAATGCCGGTGTTCCGGAAGAGATCCCGGATCGATGGCCGGATCTCCTTCAGGATGATCGATAATTACTACTGTTATCAATAGCCATTAATATAGGTTCATATACTACCTATACAAATTAATACAGATTCATATTTTTTATATTTCCTGTTTTTTTGAATAAAATATCCTCATATATAAATACTTTATTTACATTTGAGGATAAATGCACTCGGCTAGTCGTTTTAGTTTCACAAATGTATTACATCATTTGTATTAATTTTTTATATCAAATTTGATACACTCTGCTTTTGTTTAATTAAATAATTCAACATGAATAAAAAATTGTATCTATTATTTGCTGCCACTATACTTATGACAGCATCCTGCTCCGACAATATATTAGATGAACAGGGCGATATCACTACATCTGCTTCAGAAATAAACGTTGTAAACTAGAATGATGCAAAAATGATTGGCGATAATTTAGCAAAGTCCTTTGAAACTAATATTACCCGCTCTGCTGCTTTAACCTATCCAGATTACTATGGCGGTGGATATATTGATGAAGATAATAATTTTGCAATACTCATCACAGGAGATACCCTTGAACATAAGAATGCTCTAACAAAAAGAACAAAGAGCAATAATTTTAAACTCGCGACATGTGATTATTCATATAATACTCTAAAAGAAACAATTGATAATTTGAATGTATTGCTGACAGATGAAAACAAGGTCAAAGTAGCGGAAAGCATTGAGTTATATTCTTTTGGAATATTAGATAATGAAAATCGCATATATATTAGGTTTAGGAAACTGTACTTCTCAAAATATTGAAAAATTTAAAAGTGAATTTGCGGATACCCCTTATTTAGTATTTAAAAAAGTTGATCAGCCACAAGCAGACGTAAGACCTGGAGGTATAATTCATACCAACGCAGTTGAAGGATCTATCGGATATAGGGCTCGGCGCAATGGACAGCAAGGTATTGTAACCTCTGGGCATTTAGCATCAGTTGGAAAAACCCTTTATTGGGGATATTATCAAGATGAGCTCGGCTCTGTAACCGTATCTTATACAGACGGCACAGTAGACGCTGCATTTTGTCCCGTTACTAATTCCGTATACTATCTGTCGAATGTAACCGAAGCAGGTTACTCGTTAGGAGGATTAAGTTTCCCTTATGTAGGGTTAAGTGTAGCTAAAGAAGGTAAATCAACAGGTAGAAAAACTGGTTCAATAACAGCAACTAATGTTTCGGCATCTTTATGGATCAAACATCAAAGCAGATATGAATACTTAACTAGTATCGTACGTTGTAGTTATGATTCTTCAGATGACGACAGTGGCGGTATCGTATATTCTACATCTGGAAATAATATCTTAGGCATACATGCGGGTGCAGATAGTGCAAGTAAACATTATGTTCCAGCAACATCTATCAATAATGCGTTAGGATTAACAATGTATTGATATTAAAAAGGAATTGTGCCAAGCAGGGTATGAGATACTGTTGATACAATCCCTTTATTCATTTAAGAAACTATTAAAACATTTTCTCTCATGAAAAATTTGGTTACTTATGTATTATTATTAATGGTAATATCCTGTCATAAACAAACTAAAACAGATAAATCAATGCAGGTATCATCAACAAAAAAATTTGTTAGTGTAGTCAATCATTTTGAGGACTTTAACTCCGGCGTAAATGACAACTTAAAACCTATCATCACGAAACTGGATAAATCTTTCGAAGGCAATTATCTTTCATATTATGCAGGATATACGATCAATAGAAGTAACAATAATCTGATTATTCTAATAGCTGGAGATGATACTTTAAAATATAGAGATGAATTTGCCAAAAGACTAGAGAGTAATCAATTTTCTATGGACTACGGAAAATATGCATATCAAGAACTTTTGAATGTAAAAAAAACAATCACTGACTATATAAATACTCACAAAAAGAATAATGTTACTCAGAATATAGAACATTTCGATATATATGGAAATAAAGTTCTAGTTTACTTAAAAGATAATTCATATCAAAAGGCCTCTGAATTTAGAAAAGAAATAACGGATTCACCAGCCATAGGTCTAACTAAGAAAAACAGATATCCTGGGGGTATAGCGGAGTAAACCTTCCAAAATCAAACTTATTAAACAGATACATAAAGACAGATTAAATTGAACGTACTGAAGAGCATCCATGAAAACGCCAGTCCGGGATATACACCCCATCGTTATGCACTTGATTTGATCCCTGATTAAACGTAAATATTCAATTCTTGATCGTGCAGTCATGCGCTCGACCGAGCCGATCCCAAGATAATCGAATAATTGACCTACAATGAAAACAGGATGGCCGACCGTCCTCCGGAACGTTGGTCATCGATCCTGATCCAGGTCTGGCTTCAGACGGATGGCCAGTCAACCAGGTATCAAATATCGATTAATTAATTTTCATTCATTTTCCATCTGTAGAAATTCATTCACCTTCATTGCATATGAAACTTCTTAAAAATATATTTGCCGCACAAATTAAATAAATCAAAATATGAAAGTAATATTCAAATTTTTACCAGCATTCTTATTGCTAGGCTTATGTAGTTGTGAACAAACAGATCTCGAAAAGTTACACACAACTTCCGATGCTGCTTTAAGAATAGAAGATAAGACCATTGATCTTGTAAAATCCTTTAAGGCTTCCCTTGTTAATGAAAAGACAAAATCAACTGATTTTTCATTTAACAATATTACAATCGATGGCTGTCAGAAATCTACTTATCAGTTTTCATTTGAAAATATAAGTACTCGTTCTAATAACCAACAATCCCCCGATACAACAAGTGTTGATATGTACCTTGTAAACTTCCACGAAGAAGATGGCACACCAGGGTATTCTATCGTGACAGCAGATGAAAGAATTAATAAAGTTTACCTTTATTCGAGAGGACATATCACAGATACAGCAAAAATTTATCCTTTGGCATGTATTATCAAATCAATACCTTCTGTTTTAAAAAAAGATTTGGAAAATTATTATAATACCCATACAACAAAAGCTCACACACGAGCTTTTATGACTACGTATGGCCCGCATATTATGACTCATTGGGATCAAGAATATCCATATAACAACAAATGTAAAGCATATCCTGAATTGAATGATGATATTGATTTAAGAGGACATGCCTATGCTGGATGCTCGACTATTGCAACAGCACAGGCTGTAACTCATTATGGAAAATTTAAATCAAATTACAAATATGAATTTCTCAGACTGAAAACAAAACCACGAATTGATCCCCAAAATACGGAAATGGTTTCTCAGGTAAGTCAATTATGTAGTGAAATTGCCTATGGTATAGGCGTTACATGGTATGTAGATAAGACAGATTTACCAGATCCAACCAAAATAGGAAAATATCTAACAAACGTACACGGCTATTCAACAGAAATCTGGAATGACAAAAATGTTGATATTAACAAAATGGCCAATAATATAATGAGAGGGAACGTTCACATCACAGCGGGAATGAGAAAAAGCCCACAAACTGGGCATGTGTGGATTTGGGACGGCGTGCAAATAGATGTTTTAAAATCAGAGGTCACAATGGTTCATTGTAATTGGGGACAGGGTATTTATAGTGACTATGTTGATGGCGGTTATTATACTGATAGTTGGTTTACTCCTGAAACAATGGAACAACCTGATAAAAATCAACAACCGTATTTTGATAATAATGTTCAAATATACATCAATGAATCTATTACTCCACTTCCAGTTGGTTAAATGAGATAATTCAATATACTTTTATATTCTTCAGTACTTAATTCCTCCATCTTGTGAAAGAGCAACATGTGTATTATAGTTCCCATTAATAATACGGATTATCAAACTTCGTTTTTCTCCTCTATTTTCATTAACTTTAATATATAATGATTCTCCATTATTATTTCTGATTAACTTATACCAATCTCCGCTTATTGTATCGCGTGGTATTTTAGTGCCATCCTCTTTATAGTCTATAATTCGCCAATGAGGATAACTTGCCTTAACTTCGGTTTCTTGTTCACTTGAACTCAAATTTACAATATTACTCTCCCCGAAATAAACAGGAGTTGAAGTTGTAGTAAAGTCGTCTTTGGAGCAACCGGACGCAATAAAGGTAACTATTATAGCTTGTATAAACAGATATCGTAAACTCATTTTATATTGTATTTTATATGAAACTTACATATAATATATAGATGCATATTATTAGGCAAACGATGCACATTCATAATACTTTATACAGAATTTATACAAAGGAAATATTGCGAACAGGCCTATCACTTACCTGGAAAAGAAAATTTGTAACCAAAATTAAAACTCATAGAATGATAATTCGCGTTTATTCCGGAACTTTTGTCCTCTTTCCCTAGAGATAGATCGTAACCGACTGACATTATCCAGTTATGTACATCTATGCCAGCGGTAGCAGATACACCCCAATCAAATGCCCTAAGTCCATCAAAAACAGATTTATCGTGTTCTTCCGTATAATAACCTCCAGTCCAATAATCTTTTACACTAACACCAAGATAAGGGCCTGCGGCAAAATTAAATGTTACGTCTTTGCTTAAAGGAAGCGAATAGTTTAACATAATTGGAAGTTGTAGAAAGTTTCTTCTCAATTTGTTTTCGAATGCAAGTTCATGGAAATAATCATCAGATGGATATTCATAATGCCCGAAAGCTGCCCCTAAACTATATCCACGTGTAGCATAATACAGACCTGTTTTTAACCCTAAATTCGTCTGAAATTGATAACCTACACCAAGACCGGCCTTTATACCTGTCCCCCAGCTGTCCCCGAAATCATTTCTCTTAACTGAAGCTATACCGATTTCAGGAGAAATAGACCATTGTGCATTAATTTCGATACTTGAAATAAATAAGATAAACAAAAAAAATAACCTTTTCATACCTAACTACATTTAAAAATTCAACATCAGAATACAAACATACGATATTTGTCTTATAACGACCCTTGTACTTTATATAAATGAAAAAAAATAGTAATACTGCTTACTCATTTTTTAATTTAGATTCAGTATTCAGGGTATTTAATAATATTTAAACTATGAATGAAAGATTATTAATAAATCGTCTCTAGTTTTGTCCAAAATTTTTAATTCTATTGATATGAAAAAGATCTATTTATTGACATTAGCGGTTTGTAGTTACTCTTTATTCTCTTGTAATTCAGATGAGATTTTAAGTGAAGACAACAATAATGATGTAGTAAGTCCAACAACAAAATCGATTGTATTAGCACCTGATACAATCGAGTTAAAATTTATCTATCAAGGTCAACAATATGTCTCAACGGCATTAGAATATGAAACTCATATAGAAATACAAAATCCTGAAGTCAAACAAGTTTATGATAAGTTACAATCATTAGAATCAACATCAGCGCTTGTTCGTCACGATGGATTCATAGAATATTTTGATAATGAGTCAATTCTGGCTGAGAACTTAGAGGGTCGGATAAATAATACCCCAACTCCCAACCCTAGATGGATCGGATTTATTGATGGCAATGGTGATCCCCAAGACGATTGGGAAAACAACCCCCTAAATTATTTAGCTAGGGCTTGGTTATATGATGATACTAATTATGAAGACAGAAGTTGCAAACTATTTTTAAGTAAAACAACTGATCGTTATGATATAGAAGGATTAAAGAGTTTTGATAATTTTAATGACAAATGTTCTTCAGTGAAAATACAGTATTATTACGGTGACCCTGCATCAATTTCATTACTTGTCGTATATGAAGATGCTCACTACAAAGGTCATTCATTCTATTTCTTTGCCGATTATTATGATAAAGAGTTTGTCTATGCTAGTCTGAAAGCATTATTCTATGACTCTAAACCCAAACCTGCACCACGAAAAGACTCATGGAATGATAGAATATCGTCCTGTAAATTCTATATCTGCCGTAAAGATCAACTTCCAGAGGTGGGATAATTGAAATAAAAAAGTCGAAACTAAAAAGTTTCGGTTTTTTTTATCTCTAGCCAAATGCTAACATTCTTCTAAGAAAGCAAGGATTTATTGAAAATCAGCCACTACAAGATTTGTTTTTTTAAACATTAAACAATACCTTTACGCCCAGAATCTGAAAATACAATATTGTATTTCCATTATAATTGTTCTCGTCTGACAAAAGAAAAAGTTGGCACTTAGATAAAAATAATAACAGACGTGTACGCTTGTATCAGTATAAGATACAGGATGTACTGTTATTATTTAGGTCAATGCCAATTACCTTCTTTTGTCAGTGTTTTCCTGTATCTTTCTATAAATTTTGTAATTCAAAACCATTTAAACACAGATATACATGAAAACGAACATAGCCTTACTTATAGAACAAGCAGCAAATGTTATAGATTCCTTAAATACAGGTATACGACTAACCCAAGACGAACAAATGTTTATTTGTGAACATTTTATTCGTGAAAAAGTAAAAAAAAATGACTTCACGATAAAAAGTGGAGATTACGAAAATTATATCTATTTTATAGAAGCAGGCTTTTTACGATATTGGACAATTTGCCATCAAAATAGTACCAAAGAACAAACAATTTGGTTTGCTGTTCCTGGTGAGTTCGCAAGTTCATACTTTTCACTCAAAAATAAAAAACCATCTTATATGAATATACAAGCCATTACCGATTGTACCATTTGGAAATTATCCAGACAAGATCTCGCTCATTTATATAATACATCATTGAATTTGAATAAAATAGCTAGAGTCTTTTTAGAAGAAACCTTTACAAGTCTACTTCACCGAGAAACACAACTATTAGGATTATCTTGTGAGGATCTTTATAAAGATCTTCTTAATAGGAATAAAGAACTTATCAAAGCAATACCGTTAAAATATATAGCTAGTTATATAGGGATTACCCCTCAGACATTAAGCCAAATACGAAGAAGAATTATTCTTAACAAATAGACGAACAATAATCGGTTTACGGCCGCAGTTGCTCCAAGTGACTGTCGGCCATCCTCCTACATCAATAATCATTTTGATAGTTCCAGAGCTGTACATGGGTACGAATCTGTCACCTTCAACCTGGAACAAAATATCATTTTGTATATATAATCATCCAGGCCGGTCTATCAGCTGGTGAACAAATATATTTTAAATCATTTGCGTAAATGGTACAAATTTACTGTCTTTGCTGAAAATTTAAAAGATATGAGTAAATATACAGCATTAATACAGGACAAACGTTTCGTATCGGGTAAAGAAATGTTCCATACAGTCCAAAATAGTGTTGCAAAAATCTCGTTTTAAACGAGATGAAATTCGTCTTAAACGGACTGTAACCCCGTTTTAAACGAGAAAAAAACCGTTTAAAACGAAGTTAGTGCTCGTTTAAAACGGGTTTTCAGATAAATAGTGTAGTAACCTAATTTTGGTTGTCTGTTTTTTGTCTTACTCCTGAAGTGGATTGACTGGATTTTACATTTAAAACTATATCGGGTTGACCATTTTTTCTTTTATCTCTAAAAGCGGTTTACCCCTTTATTATTCCGTGAAACGTTTGTGAAAGATGGGCGTATCATTGAAACCGACCATTTCTGCGACTTTCTCTACCGAATAGCTCAATTCTTCCTATATTGGAATTTCACAATAATGTTTCGTCAAATACACAGCTACACTATCAGGCTTTCACATAATACACGTATAATCAAACCATTACCCTATAACTATATCCAAAAAAGTTACCTTATTTATCTTGTTTTTATAGTATTACGGGCATTCATTCCTGTGATAACCAATTACCACCATTCATATCCCCATCACTGTGTAATCTTTTTCCGTAGTTCCTTTAACAATGTAACATCGGCATCCCGTATCTTTCCTTCCCGGTTGGGCGGGCAGTTCAGGATCAGGATATTGTCGTTCTTTGTACACTGGTGGTACAAACCGGCTAATTCTTCTACTGTCTTATACTTTTTATCTGTAGTATTATAGAACCAACGCTCACTTATACAGATAGTAGATTCCCATGGCATATAATATAATTTGCCGTCATGCGAGAAGAGTTTCGGGTCATTATCGGCGGGCAGGTACGGATCACCCAAACGGAAGTCACTCGGGAAATAACGGATCGGATAACCTTCTTTCTGATTTTCCGGTAATACGGGATGAGCATCCGGATTTTCAGGCAGGCCGATTGTCCAGTTTATACCGATCTGACATTCCGGTTCCCTTGATTTGATTGTCTGATATATCTCTTTTGCAGGCCAGCGCTCATGTTCTTTCTCCCATCCCCCGTCAAACCAGAACTCGACGATATGAGTATATGCCTGTACAATATCGATCAGCTCATTCAGTTGTTTAATCATATATTCGTTGTAGGCTGCATCCAGACTTTTATCCTTTACATCTGCATTCACCTTACGGTCCCACAATGAATAATACAAGCCCAGGCCTATATCATATTTTTTACAAGCCTTGGCTACCTCTTCTATCACGTTCGTTTTATTCCTCGAATTAGCCACATCATATTCGGTATATTTGCTATCCCAAAGACAGAAGCCTTCATGATGTTTGGCTACCAATATGACATATTTCATGCCGGCATCTTTAGCTGTTTTGATCCATTGATCGGCATCGATAGCTGTAGGGCAATAAGAAGAAGCCGGCTTTGAGCCATCCGTCCATTCCTGATCATGGAATGTATTAATACCAAAATGAATAAACATCCCATACTTCCGAGCAATCTGTTTCTGTTGTGCCGGACTGGGCTGGTTAGACGGGACAGGCAAAATCTGATTCTGCCCATAGCCTAATTGTAAGGACAAGGCTAAAAATAAAATCGTTACAAAAGAATATTTCATGGCAATAGTATTTATTACCACAAAAATAATAGATCTTTTACATATAATAATAGCCGGACTTCGACCTAAAGTTTGCAAAATCCGGCATAAATTAGTTAGAAGCGCCAGCCAACGTTAAACTGGAGGACACCGTTACGACACTTTTCACCTTTTACTTCGCTCACGCCTGACATAGACGCCAATTTATCTGCATCAAGTATATTTGCCAAACCGATATTATAGCTCAACGAAAACAATAACCCCATAGAGGATTGGTAACCCGCTCCTATCACAAGAGCAAAGTCTACGGATTTAAAAGCATCACTCAGCTCACTTGTCGAAACAGACGTACCCGAACTGGAAATTTTCACTTTTGAAGAAACTTTGAATCCCAACTGAGGTCCGGCAAATAAATTGAAACCCTCGTAAACATAACCTTTGAAAAGGATAGGGATATTCAGATAATCATTCTTAACCTTCAGATCTGCTAACTGATCGTTCTTCGCCCCTTGCATCGAATAAAACAATCCCGGCTCGATAGCAAAATGGTCGGTCATCATAACTTCACCGGCCACCCCGATATTTAATCCAGGCTTCATACTCCCTTCAAAATTTGTCATATTAGCAAAATTCAAACCGATCTTCGGGATAAAATGAAATTCTTGTGCACTCACCTGAAATGCCACGAAAAGAAGTAATAAACATGCAATCTTTTTCATACTACAAATTGTTTTAGATATTAAACACAAATTCTATCTCAATAAACATAAGCGATTCTCCTCCTACAATGTCTGTTTTCACTCATAAACACAGACCAAAGATAAATACTAAAATTAAATTACAAACATTTTCACTTATTATATTACCGGATCTTCAATAATCCGCTCGGGGAATAACTCTTTCAAGCTTATTTCCAGAAGTTTAGTTCTTTCTTCATTCAACGTAAACACTCTATCCTTTATCACAAACAAATCGAACGGAATATATAATTCCGCTATTTTCTTTCTATTGAAATCAATCAGATATTGAGCTCTTCCCCGGCTGATAATAGAATAACCATCCCAGTTCAGATCCGAAAAAAACAAACTTTCAGGCTGATAAGTGCGAATAACCTCCATCTGCTCATCAATCTCTAAAATCTCATACCGATCATTATAAACGAAGCATGATGCAGAATCGGACGGTGTGATCCGGTTAAAAGAAATACTATCTGCATTTTCCATATAAAACGAATTGTACACAAACCCCTGTAATTTTCCGTTGTTTTTCTCATCCCAGGACGAAACTTCTATTTCCGAACTATCGGATAACTGGCAAAAGGAGATTCCATCATCAAACAATAAATATAATGTATTCCGCTCCCCTTTCAGACAAGCGTCTTCAATCCTGTCTTTTTTCTTTGTCAGTTGATTCAGATATATATTTTTCCCGGTATTTTTATCGAAGCAGGCAATGAAAGGTCTTCCGATATTGACTTCCATCATCTTTTTTTCATATACAGAAGGTAAATCTCGCAAGTTAGTACGATAGCCTGATCCATAATTGATCATATACAACCTCTCACCATAATCAAACAGTTGCGAGTGGGATGTCAGATCTTCCGGAAGGGGATATCCCCATTTCATTTTCAGCCGGTTATCCAGACAAAGTAATTGTGTGCGGTTGGCAAAATAAAATAAGGTATCATCTCTCAACACATTCGAAGTCAGTTCTACGACCGCATTAACTCCAGCACCAATCGGGACTGCACTAAAGCCAGTTAAAACGCCGGTCAGTACACCCAAAGCACCCAATGCCACCGCTCCCGTATAATTCGTTGTTCCGGTTATCATCGGATAACTCTCTCCTGATCCATTATTAATATTAACCAGGTGCATCCCGTCAGAAACGATCAGCCTTGTCGAATCATCAACCAGTCCGTGATAATTCCAGCCATACGTATGGGGAACTTCCCGAGTCCACAAAAGTTCTCCGGAATTCATCTCATAACATTCCAGTTTTTTCGAAAACCCGTTTTTGTAAGCCCACAATTTATTGTCCTCACGATCCAATATATAAGGTAGGATTTTTTTATTCCATTTCGATACCCCTGTCTGCAAATCCAGCAAAGAACTTTTCACACCTTTCGAATTAAATAAAACACCTTCGGGAAGCAATGCAAACTGATCTGTCATATAATTCATCTTTCTTTTCCACAACTCCTTTCCTGCTGGAAAATCAATAACAACCAGTTCACCTTTATTCTTATAAGATTGTTCGTTTTTGGTCAGATGCCCTATTTTCACCATAAAAAAAGTACCAGTTGTATCCATCTTATAATCCCGTATCCTCCCGTCAAATTCAAAACTACGGGCCTTCAACTCCTTTCCTTCCGTTGTTAATCCCACCATAACCTGACTCTGAGCATAAATAGACGGTCCTGAAATCAACAAACAAACGAATAAATACAACAAGCTCTTCATGATACAATCCTGAGTTTAATTAATAAATACTAGCTAGTTCCCTAAGCGGAACAATTGTATAAACGTATTTACCCTAAAACTATTGTTAATCAAAAGAGAATTAACACATACAAAAACAAAAAACCGGAAGGTACTCCCTTCCGGTTTTTTGTTTTCTCAGTAAAATAAGATCTGAATCTTATTTCAGCAAGCTGCAAGGACAAAGATTATCTTTTTCGATATCTTTAAAGTAGTTGTATGTACCTACTTTTATTTCAGCACAAGCAGCTTCGTCAGCTACGATGATACCTTTCGGATGCATCTGCAAAGCAGTGATTGTCCACATCTGGTTGATCGAGCCTTCAACAGCCTGCTGCAAAGCACGAGCCTTGTTGTGACCGTTTACCATGATCAGCACTTCTTTCGCATCCAATACCGTACCGACACCAACTGTTACAGAAGTCTTCGGAACCTTGTTTACATCGTTGTCGAAGAAACGTGAGTTAGCGATGATCGTATCTGTAGTCAGTGACTTAACACGTGTACGTGAAGCCAATGAAGAACCCGGTTCGTTGAACGCGATATGGCCGTCAGGACCGATACCGCCCAGGAACAGGTCTACACCGCCTACCGCTTTCATCTTTGCTTCATAAGCAGCACATTCAGCTTCCAGGTCAGGTGCGTTACCGTTCAGGATATTTACATTCTCCGGCTTGATGTCTACATGGCTGAAAAAGTTATTCCACATGAATGAATGATAGCTTTCAGGATGATCTTTCGGCAATCCTACATATTCATCCATGTTGAAAGTGATGATATTCTGGAAGGAAATGACACCTTGCTTGTTCAGTTCAATCAGGTTCTTGTACATACCCAGCGGAGATGATCCGGTAGGCAGGCCCAGAACAAATGGCTTTTCAGCTGTCGGATTCGCTTTCTTAATCTTCGCAGCTACATAGTTGGCAGCCCACTTCGAGAGTTGCTCGTAATCTGGTTCAATAATTAGTCTCATAACGTGTTTTGTTAATTGAAAATTGAGAATTGAAAATTGAAAATTACAGGAACTTCCAATATCAACAGACAATCTTCAGTGTTTATTAATTAGATCTTTCGTTAATAATATTCTCAACATTACGAAAACCGATCCTTTCAAATTTTCAATTCTCAATTCTCAATTTTCAATTTGTTAGCCATTGCTTCTCCCAAAGCCCAGCATTCTTCATACTTATCGGCTTTCAGACCTTGTTTTTGCTCCACAGGAGTACCAACGGTTTCCCATTTCATCTTTTCTCCGAAAGCAGTCAGGCGTTTCACTGCCGCACCCGCCCAAGTGAACGAGCCGAAATAGCCATACAGGCGGTTTTTCACTTCGCGCATCTCGATCTTGCTCAGGATGGCTTCCACTTCCGGGAACAGACTGTTCGAATAAGTCGGACTGCCGATAATGACGCCTTTGTATTTGAATACATCTTTCAGGACATACGAAGCCGGACTCTTGCTGACATTATGCAACACAATGTTCTTTACACCGTTTGCCGACAAAGAAGAAGCGATCGCTTCCGCCATCTGCTCCGTATTTCCATACATGCTGCCATAAATAACGACAACACCATCCTCCCCTTCATAACGGCTCAGACGGTCATATATTTCAATTGCCTTGTGAGCATATTTGCGCCATACCGGACCATGTGTCGAACAGATCGTATTGATCTCCAGGGCAGACAATTTTTGCAATGCACGCTGTACCGGATTACCGTATTTCCCAACGATATTGGAATAATAACGGACCATCTCTTCCCAGAAATGATCTACATTCATTTCCTCATCGATCACACCGCCATCCAACGTTCCGTAGGTTCCGAAAGCATCGGCAGAGAACAACAGCTTATCCGTAGAATCGTAAGTCACCATTACCTCCGGCCAGTGCACCATCGGAGCCATATAGAAAGATAATTGGTGACGGCCGATGTTCAGCGTATCGCCTTCTTTCACTTCGTAAAGCCCGGTCGTTATATTATGATAGCCGTCCAGCATACCGAATGTCTGCTTGTTACCGATGATCTGCACATCAGGATATTGCTGGCGCAACAGGCGGATACTGCCGGCATGGTCGGGTTCCATATGGTTCACGACCAGATAATCGAGCGTACGTCCGTCCAGCGCATCCGCTATTTTTTTCAAAAAGATATCAGAATAGCAAACGTCTACTGTATCGATCAATACAGTCTTTTCGTCTACGATCAAATACGAATTATAAGAAACGCCGTACGGAAGCGGCCACATATTTTCGAAGAGGGCCTTCTGACGGTCGTTTACTCCTACATAATATACCTTATCTGCTATTTCTTTTAATTTGTACATTTTATACTTTTTACTTTTTTATTTTTAGCTCTTCATAGTTATTCGGCTTCCTTGTAAGCGCCCTCCATACAAACCAGCAACCTGCCAGCACGAACGGAATACTGAGCCACTGGCCCATATTCAGGACCATGCTATCTTCAAACGCTTCCTGATTATTTTTCAGGAATTCGATAAAGATACGCGAGCCGAATATACAAATCATAAAGACCCCGAAAATAAGACCTTCCCGCTTCCACTCCTTTTTGATAAAGTAAAGCCACATGCATATACCGAATGTAACCAGGTAGCATAATGCCTCGTACAGCTGTGTCGGATGGCTGGGAACGGTAAAGATCGGCTCTGCTCCCATTTTCCAGGCATGCAGGTTCTCGATGAAACGGAAACCCCACGGAAGATCGGTCGGATAACCGTATATCTCATGGTTCATCAGGTTTCCCAAACGGATCATAGCTGCGACCAGTCCGGTCGGAACAACCAGTTTATCGAATGTCCAAAGCATGCTTTTATGCGTGATGCGTCTGGAATAAAAATAGATGGCAATAACGATACCCAGCGTACCGCCATGGCTTGCCAGCCCGCCTTCCCAAACTTTGAGAATCTCTATCGGATTAGCCAGATAATATCCGGGATCATAAAAGAGGCAATGTCCCAGACGGGCGCCGACTACAGTACCCACCATGGTATAAATCAGCAGGGAATCGATCCATGCAGGAGGAAGTTTTTCATTTTTCCACATACGGCTTACAATGGAATAACCAATCCAGAAACCGATAGCAAAAGCAAGTCCGTACCAGCGAATTTCGCGTGAACCTATGGAAAAGATGGCGGGGTCAGCCGTCCAGGTAATAAAATCGAGCATAATTTTATAATTGAAAATTAAAAATTGAAAATTGAGAACAGGGCGGGACCTGATTTTCAATTCTCAATTTTCAATTTATTAAACCAGTCTTTTAATCAAGTCTTCTCTATCACCGCAGATCATATCGATCACCGGCAATTCGATCATGGTGTAAGCACCCGGCTGCTGTTTGAAGCTTGCGCGGGCAACGGCTACCAGGATCTGGGCAGTAAGAGCCGGGTTGTTGATCTTCATGTCGAATTCAACCAACTGGTTCTGAGTCTTGCCTGATACACCTTTGCGGACCAGGTTCACACCGTGTCCCATATCCAGCAGGTTGTCAACGCATTCCACCTGCATTACGTGTGTTTCGTCGTGTGCGAAATAATCGTCAGCCTTGATCGCGGCAGCTACCTGCTTGAAATCGTAACCGTCTTTTACTTCGATATATACCATACGGCGGTGAACGCCTGTTCCCATCGGAATAGTCATGGACAAAGCAGCTTTCACACCTTCGATCGCTTTCACGGCGACCGTATGTCCCATACTCATCCCCGGACCGAAGTTCGTATAAGTGATACCTTTCGGCACCATTGCTTCCAGCAGGGCGCGAACAACAGAGTCGCTTCCCGGATCCCATCCGGCAGAAATAACGGCAACCGTATTATGCGCTTTGGCTACTGCATCCAGCGAACGGCGCAGGTCTACGATACCTCCGTGGATATCGAAGCTATCTACCGTATTGATACCTAATGAAAGAATTTCTTTTGCGTACGTTTCAACGCTGCGGGTAGGAGTTGCAAGAACGGCAACGTCTACTTTATCTAACTTGGTGATACTGTCTGTCACAGTATAAGCTTTCAGTTCGTCCGGTACGTCATTCGGATTACGACGTACAACACCTGCCACTTCAAAATCTGGAGCGGCTTCCAGGGCCTCTAACACATACTTTCCAATGTTGCCATAACCAACGATGGCGGCTCTAATTTTCTTCATACTTTAGTTTTTACTTTTCAACCAACCGCAAAGTTAATTATAATTGCCGAAAATCCATCCGTACATTATTAAGAAATCCTTATTACAAACAAATCAAACTCGAATCTCATAGATGTATTTACATACAATCCACGAAACCCGAGCTGCAACCTTTTTATAATAATATAAAAACAGATTACATTTTTAACAAATCTGAAACTTTTGCGTTTCTATTCCTTGTTCCCCTTCAATTCTCAACAGATAAACCCCTGCGGAGAGAAAAGAGAAAGTAGTTATTTTTTCCGGTCGGACAGAACTATAAACCAGCCTTCCCTCCATTGTATAGACAGCTAGATTCCCATAACTCCCATCAAGATACAGTATTTTGTCGATAACGGAAAAACGATCGGATAACAGATTAATCTTTTCTGTCGATACCGGATCTTTATACACCAGTTCCACACTTTGTACCGACAAAGTATTATGTTCCTTTATCTTCTTTCGGTCGCCACGATAATCAGCTGCAGAAAGAATAACATTCATCTTTTTTTACCCACTCTGCCGAAAAATCTCCATTGGGAATGGATTGGGCACCGAAAGAACCGTAAATCATATAGTTGTTGACAATCAAATGAAAACAGATAATTTAAGTAGATTCTTTCTCATTATTTTAATTCTATTTATCCGCTTTATTCAAAGCTTCCAGTAAAAATTTTCCAGGCCTGAATTTCGCACTCACACGAGGCTCTATCCAACAAGGTACCCCCGTTTTCGGATTGCGGGCAGCACGCCCGATTTGTTTCCAGGAAGTGAATGTTCCAAATCCCTGCAACTCCAACGGTCTATTCTGTTGCAACTCTTCCGTCAAAATATCTTGAAATACTTTTACAAATTGTTTTGCTTCTACCTGGGTTATAGACATACGTTCGGATATTTCTTTAATCAACTCTCTCTTTACCATATTTTCCGTATATTTTATTATAGATTCTATTTTTCAAAAGAGATGTTCTACAAAAGATAGCTATCTCCGCAGAACATCCCTTCTACTAATTAACCTCTAAATATATTCCTTAATTACAGAATATCGGATTATTTACTTTTTCATAATACGTACTGTTTTCACTTCACCGCTTTCAAGTACGATCTGTACCAGATGGTAACCTTTGCTCAATTCACTCAGGTTGATCAACGACTCCGGTTTTTCGATCGACTTAACCAAACGGCCAGAAGCATCGAATACACGGATCATGACCACCGGACTGTCGGATGTTACAGACGTTTCGTTTTCAACAAATGTCGGATACAATCCTACATTTTGCAGAGCGATGCTTTCGTTGGCGACAGTCGATGTTACGTTGAATGTTACAGAATCGTTAGCAGCCAGATAGTTCTTCTCTTCCGGTATCGAAATGTACAGTTTTGTTACACCTTGATGCTTACCGGTAATCCAGGCGCCTTCTTCTACAGCCTTCACGCTTGCTACCGTATCATACTGCATTGTGTAAGCGATTGTTGCAGGCGAAACAGCTTCGGCTGTCAATAGAATACTGTCGCCTCCAGCCATAGTCGTTCCATCGATATCCCAGATTAAACCGGCATCTGCTTTCTCTATATACAATTTTGCAGGTATCATAACAACATCATAATCTCCTTCACCTACACCTACACAATCAATCAGCAGGTCATATTCTCCGGCATCTTCCGGTTCCACTTCTGTTTTTATGGTGTAGATGTCATTCAATGTTTCAGGATCAACCTTCTTTCCGTCAGGATCGGTAACGGTAAATGTAAATTCCGGTATCTCCTCGCCATAAACCGAACGGATCGTATCTGCCTTAATGGTTAAACCGGACTTTGTGACCGTCAATATACCCGTTTTCGTAACCAATACATAATTGTCACCCGGGTCGCCGCCTTCTACATACAACGTATATTCTCCGACACCTGTTATTTCACCGGCAACTTTTACCTTCGGTTCTTTACCAGCCTTGAAGCTATCGTTTCCAATAAATCCGTTAACTGTATATTCGAACGATTCAGGAACTGCTGTGCCATAAACCAATGATACATCTTTCGGTGTCACCGTTACCTCACCGGCCTTAATCTGCATCGTTTCTTTACGAATGAACAAATTACTGTTACCTTTCCCTTCTTCCAGATAGATCGACACATTGTAAATACCCGCTTTGACAGGCAGATCAGTATCTCCATTATACAATACATAATGAGGATATTCTTTCAAGCCTTCCAAATCGGTAATTTTTACATCTGCTTCTTTCGCTTTTCCATCATAAACAAAGCTCATGTCGCCTAACACGACATTGTAGTCTGCCTCATTTTTCAAACGAATCACTTTGTATGCCACCGTTTTCGTTACTTCTTCGTAACCGGCAAGACCATGATAACTGGCTGTAATAGTTACACCTTCATTATCAGTTAATGCCTTGGCCGACAGATAGCAATAATCACCCACTTTCTCAATTTGGATCTTTGCCGGATCGGATGATACAAAATCTATCTGAGTACCCTCAGCTATTATATTCTGATCCTTCTTCACTTTTGCATCCAGCTTGATTTTATCGCCTACAATCAGGTCGACGGTCAACGGGTTCCATTCCAAGACCAAAGAATTATCCGGAATTACTTGATATAAAGCTTTCCCTTCAATTGTGATCGCATAGTTGGTATTTTCCTTATTGATATCACGGATGCCTGTCAATTCGTAAATGCCTACCGGTAATACGCTCGGCTGATCGGCTATTTCCAGATTCTTGATACGATTGCCTTCAGCAACGGTCGCAACCAAATCCAAGTTCTTAGCTGACTCATCCAGTTTGAAACCGGTATAAGTGATAAACTCTTTCTGAATTTCCACATCATTAAAGTCAGGCACTGCCGCACCGAACGTACGTTGAATTGTACCCAGTTTGATCTTCAAGTCAGCCTTGGCCACTTCCAGACGAATACTGTCGTTCGTTTTAGCATTATCAGTCAATAACGAATACTTAAGACTGTAATTACGATCCATTGCTTTAAACTTCGGAGTAACGGTGTTATCCACAGTCACCAGCTTAATCTGTAACGTATCGATATAACTACCAGCACACAATGTACTGTCGGCAGCCTGTTTTTTGATAACCAACTGTGGCATTACATCAATCAGCTCGAAAGCTTTCTTATTGGTCGATATCTGATATGCAGCATCGAAACTAGCCAAACCACGTTGCTTTTCAGCATTGTTTGCTTCAAAAGTCCAGGTTGTGTCTTGCTTTGTTTCTCCGTAAATGCGATCTACTACCACTTTCTGGAAGTCCAACGGACGCTGATTGATCTTCAATGTGCCGTCAACGACCTTAAAGGCATAGTTTTTGGAAGAAATCTTATCTGCATTACCGACCTTGGCAACATACAGACTGTCCTCTATCTGATTCGGTTTTTCACGTTTCAGGTTCACATCGGTCTTTTCCGTTACAGCATTGCCTTCATAATCCAGATAGGATACAACCGGAGCAACCGTGAAACCTTTGTCAGCCTCATTTTCAGCAGAAATATAATCTTTTGCAACAGGTGCAGCCGTGGTGAATGTGTAAGAAGGAGAAGAAGAACCAGCTGATTCTTTACGTTTTGTCAACCAAAAGTAACCATCAGGATTCTTCTCACCATAAACTTTTTGCATTACGCTCACTTTCTTTCCTTCTATTTCAACCTGAGCATCAGAAGGGAATACAGTTACGGTAATCGTATCCTTTTCGACTACATAGTTGGCGGGGGCTATCGCTTGCACGTCATAGTTAGCCAAACGCCAATTAACCTTGGCAGTATCAGCTTGGGTTGCCAATTGATAGCTGTATGTACCGACATCACTCTTTACTTTTCCTAGTCCGGCAGAAACTGCGGTATGAATAACATTCAATTCATCAGAGAAAAACAAATCACTTAATGTTTGATCATTCTTCAATGTCCCGGATGTAACCAACAGTTCTTCACCTTTGATTTTAGCGATATTCTTATCGTCATACAAACGACTGCTATCCGGCAATGCCAATGACAGCAGAGCTTTCTTGATTGCCATCTTCGCCTGCTTTTGTTTCCAAGAATAATTATCTACAGTACCGGCTGCCAATGTTACATAAACTTCCTGACCGGCAGCAGTATTCACGTCACCTCCAAATGTAACAGCCAACTCGTTTTCACCTGCGAAAATAGTAGCAGCATCATCACCGGCAGCTAAACCTTCAATCGTAAAGTCTGCCAATGAATAAACAGGATTGGGATCTCCGTAGAAACGAACAGTATCATGCGGGGTGATAGTCAATTCAGCCCGTGTTACCGGAATAGTACGTTCCAAAGTAGCCGTAGCCTCTTTGCTTAACTTATATACAACAGGAGATCCATAAAGCTCCGTAACCGACCGATAACAATCCAAAGCATCTTGCAAAGCAGTTTCTACCAATTGTAATTTCACCCCATCCTTAACAGTCGGAGTGGCGGAAAATTTCATAATATCCTTAAAAGATTTGCCACTCTTAAATTTATTTTGGTAATTCCCCATCAACTGATGACTACCGGTATTCCCAGCCGGTGCCCACATGCACTTCAAAGATGTTTCATTAAATGTGCTTACCGCCATGTAATCCTCGAATGCCGTTCCATAAACCATCGAAGGCAATGCCCCTGAATTCGTAAAGCTCACATACACCGTATCCGGAACAACAGTTGCCTCTTGTGCATGTACCACACTACCTCCTGAAACAAGTATCAGGGAAAGCAGTATGAGCTGCTTTCCTGATGTTATTATTGATTTAATATTCTTTATCATACTAAATTTATTTTACAGGTTACTTACTTCTTAATCAACTTCACGCTCTTGAAAGTGCCATCTTCCAACGTTACGTTCAGCAGATAGAAGCCACTTCCGAAGTTTGACAAATTGATTACAGACTCAGGTTTATTGAAGACTTTCAACAATACACCTGCATAAGACACCAATTCTACACGTTTGATGGCAGAAGGAGCGGTTACCGTTACATTGGTCGTGAATACGGTCGGATAAACTTCGATATGATCGGATACGACTATCGTCTCATTATCCACACTTTCATAAGCATTTCCTATGGCAAATGTTACTTCCACAGGTTCTGCACCCCAATAATTCGTATTCCCGTTCTGAATAGCTTTCACTTTCACCAAACCGTCAGATACCAATGTCAGGATCCAATTATCGCCTATCTGGTTCACATAAGCTACCGCGTCATTGTCGGATACATAAGAAACCGGTAACTTACTTGATGCCACTGCCGTCAACGGAATGTTACGCTGTTCCACCTTGTATGATGTTTCCGGATTCCAACTGATCTTCTGCGATGCCGGTACTACCACATACTTACCTTCCTTATAAGCCACCTCATAATTCGTTGACTTATGATTGTCGGCAAACACGATCGGATAAGTTCCTGCATCAGCACCCTTCGTTACCGTCGAACTGATACGCGGAGCAAAGCCCAGGTTCTTGATGGTTTCACCATTAACAAGACCGTCTAACTGATAAGTCAGTTCTGCCAAGTCCTCTCCATAAACGCTTTCCTTATCATCGGCGATAATTGTCAGCGGAGCCTTGTTGATAACTAATTCGCCTGAAATATAAGATACCTTATAGTTCTTTCCGAAATCCTGTACGGAATACGGAGTCAATTTATAAGTTCCGGCATTTCCCTTATAAGCCTCGGCACGTACTACCGGCATCTTATCGGCATCAAAATCTTCACCGCCCAGGAAGTCACTCTTATCATAATCATATGCTTTCGAGTAGTCTGGTACAGTCTTTCCATACGTTGTTGCGAAACTGCGAGCCTTCACTTCCACTACACGCGGAGCGATGATCATCTTATTCTTGGCTTCGTAAACAAACGTTGTTGCACCTACTTCTGCTTTTACAATCACTTTATAAACACCAGCATCCACCGGAGCATTCTGATCGGACGGATAAACGGTAGACGCAGTTTGGTCACCTTCATAGAAAACTTTGTAATCTACCTCTTTACCATCCTTATCAGCAACCTTTACTGTTACGGCACGCGGAGTACCGTCATAAACAGATGTCACATTCGATACGATGATATTTACATTCGCAGCTTCACCTTCCGGAGCAACCACTGTGACCGTACCGGTTACAGGCTCGGCATCCATATAAGTTGTTTCATCGCCATCGGCATAAACCGTAATGTTTACAGGACCGTCCAACGTGCGGATCTTTCCTTCAATCACCATCTTACCGTTCTCGTTCTGATACAATACGACGCGTTCGCGATCATTATTGGTCAGTTCGTAACGCAAGCCGGTGATCGACAGTCTATTATCGTCAGCAGACGTTACGGCTGCAGACAATTCAACATGTTCACCTACGGCTATTGTCAGGTTGCGCTGATCTTCCGGCCAAACGATTACCCGTTTAATCTTATTGATCGACAAGTTACCTGTCACATAAGTAACATGATAGTTCTTGGCTGTCGGCTTCTGAGTGAAATAAATATCCCAGGTACCACGAGAATCCACGGTTGCATCTGTTGCCACCGCCGGTAAGAAATCTCCATCGAATACATCATCCAAGCTCTGGTATTCATTATTCTTCAGGCCTTCGTAAGCAATTGTCAGTTCCGGATTAGCCACACCGTATACACGGTTCTTGTCTTCGGCTGTCACCGTCAAATCTGCTTTACGGATTTCCAAGCTGTCTAATACTATAGTCACACCCCCCATATCGAAGTTAGTAAGCAAACCACCCATAGAAGCTATTGCATCGGAGGTAAAGCGTACTTCATATTTGCCTGCATTTGTCTTCTTGTTGAAGCTTGCCCAGTCAATCCAGTCAACACGGCCTTCGGCTGTGTTCAGGATGGTGCTGATCTCGTCTACCAACATCTGATCCACTGTATCGTCGGCCGGTGTTACTGCCACGGCTACGTCACCATCCACAGGATCTTCGCCATATTCGCGGGAAGCAGAAACGTTCAACTGTACAGCATCTGCCATCGGGACAGGAGAAACCGTTACAATCGCACTTTCCGTACCGGCCTCGAACACGACACCTGTCACAGGTACAAATGCACCGCTGACAACTCCTGCGGCTGCGCTGGTTTGGATTGTATAATCACCCACAGGTGAATAAGCCGCAAACACGTCAGCATCGGCCGGATCTGTCGTAACAAAGAGATTTTCAAGGTCATAGTCAGCAACCAAAGTGGCGGCGTTCAACTTCGGTGTCGTCGCAAATGCCAACTTCGGCTTTAAAGATGAAACGCCTGACTGCCCATAGACTTTTCTATATGCAGCTTTTGCCGGGGTAACCGTCACGATTGCCGGGGTAACCGTCAATGTTGCCAAAGTCGTATTCAAATTGATATCGAAATCTCCGACAGCAGACTTCAGGCGCGGAACCTCTGTTCCTCCTTTTACCACCTGCAGGGAGTAAGTCCCTGAAGTCAAATTTGCCTGAACATAAGTATTTAATACAACATTCAATGACTTGTCTTGTACAACAATCTCATTTTTTGTATCCACCAATGCCCAGTTCAGATAATCGTTATTGAAATACATTTTCCAACGTTCCAAAGTCAATGTCTTCTTGACTTCATCGGAAATAGCCAACAAGTCATATCCGTTATTCCCGGATATCCAATTTATAGATAATGAATATTCCGGTTTGCCATCTTTTATTTCCCAAGTACCGGCAATAGACCGGTTCGCTTCAGAGAAACCTACAGTAACCGGATATTCCACAATCTGCAAACCACCTTTAACGATAACACTGCCATCCGTTGTTGTTTCCACCTCACAACCTAACGCATCATATTTAAAGGTATAATTATCCGATTTCAAAATCACCTTATAATCGTATACTCCGGCAATCGGCGTGGCATTCTTTGTTTGTGCTCCATCGTCACCCAGCAAAACAACAGCCTGAATTTCCGCAGCAGCCAACTTTTTATTCAATGCCGGAATATCGGTCAGCTTTATTTGGTTTTCTATTTCAGACAAGGTCTTACCATAAACAAAGACAGCTTTCGCTTGATCCTCCGGTTTGATTTCGTCAGGTGTATTCAATAAATATGTAGGTAATTTAACTGTTAAAGACTTTTGTGCTACAATTACAGAAGATGGCATAGATTTTCCACCCGCTTCGATGTTATAAGTGAAGTTAGCCGGGGCATCATTCATCTTTATCACATATCCGTACGTACCTGCAGCAATCGGATCATTGGCTTCACCCGTACATGCAGCATCTTTCAATGTCACAGTAAAGATATCTCCAGGATTGGCAAAGTCGGCATATTGATCGAAGATTCTTGCATTCATAGCCAAGAACTCTTCAAGAATCTTGCTTTCCATTACCTTTTTCTTCTGTTCATACTTGAACGTTATATCGGTAGGGAATTCAAACTCCAATTTAACCTTCTTTACAACCAGCCTGCCGGTAACCGATGCGATATCCACATTTTCCGTCACGATCGGTTTAAACGTCAATGTATAATCATATTTGCCGGCAGGTACAGGACTATCGGCAGTCAATTCAACAGAGAAACTACCTCTAGGCTGAATACCTGTTGCAGCAACCAATCTGAACAACTCTGTATTTGCGGCATCACTAAGCACAGCATCCTTGATTTGCGCCTTCACTACAGCTAATGTATTAGCATCGGCATAATCAATTGTAACAACCGGCAATACAGGAGTCACTGCATTTTTGGTAATCGTTCCGGAAAGAAGCACATTCCAAGTCTGACCGGGAACTTCTTCCGTCACTTTCATGTTTGCCTGTGGTTTAAGAGTCAAGGTATAGTAGTTCTTGAAATAAGGATTCGTCAACACCACTTGATATCCATACAAGTCGGAAACCTTCAAATATTCATCCACCGGAATCAATTCGGCTGTACCTCCGGCATCTACTTGTGTCTGGTTACGAATAATATTCACCTTTACCCCCCAAGTTTCCAAGTCCGGTTTTACGAAGTTTGCAACCGTCGATATGACATGCTGATTCAAGTAGTCAAGAATCAATCGGGCATAATGACCGGCTGTATAACCGAACGTTTCGTTCAGGTATGTCAACTCCGTTTCTATATCCATCGGAATTTCAATCAAGGTAATACCTCCGTTTTCCAAAAGCGTTATAGAAGTCGCATAAGGAAGTTGGAATCCTGTTGCAGCCTTTGCCGAATTCACCGTTCTTAAAGTTGTGCCATCTGCACCTTTTACCGTGATTGTACGGTATTTGGTAGTAGGAGCAAAGTACACCCTATATCCATCCCCTTCAATGGTAACACGTAGAATACACTTGCCTTTCAGATCCGGATTATTCAACAGAATATCTGCCATGATATGTTGCGCCATCAATTCATCCGACGCACCTTCTTTCTTAAATTTATACGTTTTCAAGTTTACGGTAAGATCCGCACGCGGATTGATCGTAACGGGTATTTGAGGAGATTGCAGAGAAGTTTCTGCCACTTCCTCTCCATTCACTGTCACCTTCGAATAATCCACAAACAAATCCGATTTAAACTTGACCAGATATTGCATTGTTCCTCCTTCCGGTACACTCAGGTCAGAAGAGGTAATTTCTTCGATATAAGAGGCCAAAAGAACACTCGGATTGTTATAAACCAAATCACGTTTGATCAGTTCCAATATTTGAGAAACCTCGTCAGTCTCGCCCACTATATAATCAAATTCATATGTCGGGAAGACAAATTCAGCCACCGGACGAGCGTTTAATTGAATACCATTCTTTACTGTTACATAAATATAAGTAGCATCCGAATTATCAATCGTCACGTCTGCATCTACCTTTCCGGCATATAGTTCTTCAAGTACGCCTGATTTCTTTGCAACTCTAACCTTATAACCGTAAACAGCTTCCGACTCGGACACTGTTTTCACAGCTGTGCCGGTTTTATCAAGCAATGTCACCTGGATTTTATCCGTAAGAGCCAAAACCCCGCCATTCAGTTGGTACAGTTTATCACTTACCAAAGAGGTGATTGCAGCCGGTTTCATGTCTTTCACATAATCAACCGGAATATTCTTCGGAGAAGTAAAGGCATGCTCTACCGGTAAAACAGTCACAAAACGAATTGCCTCACTAAACGTACACATTACGCCATCGGCGACAACATTCAATTTATTGGATGCCGAACTTTGTGTCTGGTAAGTTATTTTATAATCGGCCAGTTTATGGGTTGCACCCTCTTTTAATGTTATAGTATAAGAGAGATAACCTTCACTTGTTAAAGGAGCTTCGGTTGTCACTTGCGGAGTAAAGCTATAAACCGTTTCCAAACTGGAATTAGCATTATTCACTGCATCCAACACTTTTTTCTCCAATTCCGCTTTCGTTGTGATCGTACCGATCTTTATCGGAGTTGAAATAAAGTCAGGCAAAACGACTTTTATTTCCGCTTTGGTCGCAGTTACGGCATTCTTCAGGTCATATCCGTTTATAGACGTATTGGCAGACAGTTTTCCACTTACAGAAGCTTCCGTCTGAGTTCCCGGCTTATAATTTTCATTCAATATGACACGATAACTATACGTTTTGCCTGATTCTAAAACGCCTTTTGTCAACTTTTGCGTAAACGTTTCATCCGAATAGAGTTCGATACCGTTCTTAGCCAGTATGGCTGCTGTTCCGTCTGCCGATTGTATGGCTGCTCTTATCGCAGCAATAACCCGGTTGACAGCAGTTCCTTCAGCCAACAAGCCGTCGCCACCTTCTGTAAACACAGGAAGTTTGGTTTTTCCGATTGCTTTTGGCGTAATTGTAAGAACACCTGTCGATGTAAACGATGCGTGCCCGTCGGTCTCTACCTTCTTTGTACCGCCTGTTACATTCACTGAGGAGTAGTCATAAATCTCACTTGCACTTGCCGGGAAATAAACTTTTACATTATATTTACCCACAGGCAACACTGTTTTACCCGTTTCATAAAGAGTCTCTTTTCCGTCTTTAACGAAATAGACCGAGCAATCTTCTATTCCGGTTATACCATCTACTTTCGTGAATGTTATTTGAGACTCAATACCGCTTAATGGAGTACCATAAGTATAGGAAGACCAAGAACCAAAACTTATTGATGCAGCAGACTGATCAACCTTTTTTACCGTAATCTTATCAGAAACAGTAAAAGCAGACTTTTCATTCAATTTTATTTCTTTGATTTCTGCCGTAGAAGATTCAGGGAAAGCAATCTTCAAATCCTTCCGAGCACGTACGTCGAATGTATACGAATAAGTACCGGCTCCCAAAGGATAAGCAGGAGTACCTGTAATTTGTATGTTTTCGAAATAAATATCATCCTTCAAAGCCTGATTCTTCTTTGACAAGCCAGACAGAATAGCCTGTTTCAAAGCATCTTCATTTTGTATCTGATTACTTACCGTCGTATAATTGGCAGAGAAAACAGAGCCACTCAGCACCGATTTGATTACGATACTGTTGCCGACTTTCACAGATTTTTTTCCTGTTGCTTCTATTCTGAAAGGAGTTATGGTAGCCCCCAAAGATTCAGAATTAGATCTTTCGATATTAACAACATAGCCTTCCGAATTTACAGTTACATCAAAGAGATAACTATAATCTGCTGCAACAAGATCTCCGCTTTGAACCGATCCGGCTTTGAGAATCCGAACATTCGATACGGTTATATTTGTCGAATGCGCACTCGGTATTGTCTTCTCAATCTCTGCTGCAATGAAATCACCCAAAGTCGCAACATTGGCATTCGCTTCTTTTTCATAAAAGCTTAACGTTTCCTTTGCCGGAACCTTCAGCGTAACAACCGTCTTATCAGTCACAACGATAGAACCCGACACTTCGACTTCTGCGTTAGTTTGACCAGGTTGTACTGAAGCTGGAGCCGCTACCCCGTCCGCACGGGCAAAACTTGCTTTAATACCTGCGGGAGTAGATAATTTAAATTTATAGGTATACGTTCCGGCAGTAAGAGCAGTGCTAGTAACATCACCTGTACCACTATGCAATGTAACATCCCCCACTGTTAATCCGTTAATACCTTCAATTGAGGCAGATAATTTCGACAGAATATCATTCTTCAGAGTTGCGACTGTAGCGTTACCATCAGTCACAGAAAATGTATACAGAGGTAAATCTATATTTTTCGTTACAGAAGAGATGGAACCTGCGGTTTGAGTCGTTGTTTGATTAGGTGAATCATAAAAATCTTTAAACGATGTAACTGTTCCATCAACTCCTAAACGGAGAATATAGCGTTTAGTTAACCCAAATGAAGAAGCCTCTATCTTTACATCAACCGCTGATACAACATTTCCGGTAGGTTGTACCAAGGAAAAGTCTGTAGATGTCGTATTTGAAAGTTTTAATTTACCCTTTGCATCTTCAAAGGAACTATTTTTTAACTGGCTAGAGCCACCATCCACAAAGTCAGCAAAATCGCCTACCTCGGTGGCATTTGATTCATAAACAGTAAAAAAATCACTTTTTATAACATCCGCACTTGTCCCATACGAAATTTCCGTTGTTCCATAAGGCAAGTCTTTGAACACAATCACATACCGATCAACAGCCATCGCTTGCGTCACGACTCCCAACAACAATAATGTAAACAGAAGTAATCTCCTACTTACATCTCTAAAGTATATTTTTCCCATACTTTATATTTTTAATTTATAATGTTTGTCATTAATCATCAACCAACATCAATAGTTTCAACCGGGAGGAACTGTTGTTTCACTAAGGAGAAACATAATTTTCATCACTATAAAACAGTTCACCGAATACCGGGTTTCAACTATCCCATACAGTATCACTGACTTACGAATTGGATTAGGTATCGTGGTCCTTTTGTCTATATTTTTATTTTTTCATATTTCGGACCAAGGTATAAAATCCATCAAAATATTGTTTGTACAAGACGTTCATTATGTTTAATAGAAACGCCTGCCGCCCCTGCCGGAACACTTCCCGGCAACTTCTGTTAAAACATATATAGATCGTTCGCAAAACACTTATGTTTTGCCGATAAAGCATATATGCTTTCACACATCATTTTTTTATCTCAATTCATTTACAATTTAGAAAAAAAGCCCTGGCCGTAAAACTTTTACCACCAGGGCCCCTTTTTGGTCCATGTTTCCTACTTCACAGCAGTACTAATGGAAGAACTTTATTTCATTACTTTAGTATTCGAAACTACCTCTTCCCCCATCACAGGTTACTTAATGGCTCTCGCAAGAGAGCCATTGCGTAGTCACACTAGTATTAATATTAAATATCTCTTTATTACTTAACTATTGCTTTTACAGTCGATTCGCCATCGATAGCTACTACTACTACACCTGCAGAAGCCGGGAATGTAGCGTTATCAGAAGCAATTACAGTGTTAGCAATCTGCTGTCCAAGTACGTTGGTGATCACAACTTTCTTACCTGCTGCATTCATAATCGTTACCTGAGCGTTGCCTCCAAGAACTTTCACTGCATTAGCATCGATATTTTCGTTGCCTACAGAAGTATTCTCATCAGCATTATCGAAGTAGATATCACCCGTAGAAGTTGCAGTCTTAGATGTTGCGAAATCCAAATAGTCTACCGACGGAATCATCTGGTTTGCATCACCTACACACTTGTTGTATGCCTGTACACGTACAGTGTAAGCAGTCTGCGGGATCAGGTTATGAACCTGGATAGATGTTGATGTCGGTGCGATGTCGAATGATTCTTCGCCGTCGAAGTTGATATCATCCTGCCATTCGTAATAAGCAGTAGGCAATGAGCCGACTTCTGTTCTCCAGTCACCTGTATAGAATTCACCATTGTTGATCGGCATCGGGCTAACCGGTTTTCTAACCATCCATGTTTCAGGAGTATCGAACAGATAAATATCGATCTGATGTTTGTCTGTCTGGAATCCTTCCATCAAACGGATAGTGTATTTGATCGGATTAGTTACATCTGTCGTCAGATCCATGTCATTCATCTGGTGAGCGATCGGAGCATAAGACCACTTTCTGTCGATCGGATCCAAGTTACCCTGGATGCTGAAGTTGTCAACACCTACGATAGATGTTTCTTTCTTGACAACACCATCTTCTTTGTATTCTTTGGTAACTTCCAACCAGTAGTTAACCTGATTGTCACGGTGGATTACACTACCTGTAGCGTTGAACAACTCAACCCAGATAGTCCTGCTTTCGTTGTCGGCACGAACTTCAGAGATAAATACATCTTCAGAAGTAAACTTCGGAGTGAAGCGACCTACGGCAACTTTGTAATATTCAGCACCCGGAACGGCTTCCCAATTGAATTTAGCATCGCTACCACCAATTTCACCATATGTCGGTTCTTTGATAGTCGGATTAGCCAAACCTGCAGTAAATGCTACACCCAAATCTTTGTTTACATCGCAAACAGCAGCCAAAGAAATAACATTTTCTACGTCACACAAGTCTTCTACATTCGGAGTAGCACGAAGATCGATCTTAGCAACTACGTCACCACGCATTACGTTTTTAACAAGATCGCCCTTACCACCTTTGAAAACATAATCCAGAGACCCGTCTTCCATGTTACCATTCATAGCCAAAGCCAAAGATTGTTCACGAACATTCAATTCTTTTGTTTTAGCTGTACCGAATGTGAACATATCAGAGTTGCTGATCAAATTAATCTTCTGTTCTATCTTGTTTTCAGACTCGATAGTAGACGTTCCGTAATGAGGCAGGTCACGACCCTGAATATAGATTACAGAATCTTTCATATCGCCTGCATTTACTACACCAAACTGGAAGTTTTCGATCTTCTTCTTACCTTCAGCGTCAGAACTGTACCATACTTCCGGTACTTTAACGTCGCCCTTGATCTTAGCAGTCAAAGTATCGTTGACATTGATACCGTAAGGAGCAAAGAATCCAAGATTCAACCATTTCTTATCATCTACTTTCAATGTTCTTTCATAATCATTCAAATCATAGAAGCGAACACGGTTTGCGATTTCGTTAGAACGCTGTTGCGGAGCCAACTGAATTGTATCCTTGGCATAATAGCGTGCCCACATGCCCTTTGCAGAACCTGTATTGATCGTATCGATGCTCATAGCAATGCCATCACGGTCAACCGGATCGAATGCAACATTCACGGCGATCAAAACTTCACCGTACTTATTCGGATTGATCTGAACCTTACCGTTTACTGAATCAATTGTACTGTAAACAACACCGTTCAAGTCAGACAATTCAACAAATGAGTACTTATATGCAGTAGACTTGTTAGAGAAAGTAGTCATGTCAACCGGATCCATCACGTTGATACCGGCAATGATAAACTGACCTGTATATTCCGGATAGCAAGTATTCACATAACGAGTCTGGTAATCTTTAGTGAATGCTTCACGATAGATTCCTTTGATAGTAGCACCATGTTCAACCGGGCTGAACTGGTTCAGAATGAACGGATAGAAACTGTTATAAGAACCTTCTCTTACATCTGCGTTCATAGTAGTAACCAAACCGGCATCGGTTGTACCTACAGTGTAGAATTCATTGAATCCCTTCACGTCTGCAGTCTTGATACCGAACTGAGCGATATGGTCGAATACATTAGGCAGACCCGGGCAACAACCTTGGATCAGATCCCAAATGATCGCTTTGTCGTTCCTGTCGTTGAACGGCATATAAACAACTTTCATTTCCAGACCTTCGTTCTTAATACGGTTAACCAAAGCCACATCGTCCAAATCAACTTCGAAATACAATGTATCTGTTACGGCAGTACCTTTCAGTTTACCATATACACCATTTACATCTTTAGCCATAGTCTTAACCGGATTGCTAATGTTGTTAGACAACCAGTAAGCCTTGTCATATTCTTTTTCACCGGCAGTGAACAGGAATGCATTTGTATGATACAAAGCATCATCAGTGCTTTCGTTCTTAGAGAACTGTTCTTTGAATACCTTGATTGTGGCAGTTGTACCACCGGCAACGTCAGGTTTCAAACCTGTAGCCTTGATGTATACAGTATGAGGTCTTGACTCGAAACGAACAGTGCTTGTTTCATCATACGGAGAGAAGAACAGATCCAATCTGTCTTTATCTTTCACGTTAGCCAAAACCGGAGTTACAATACCCATAGCATGACTCAACAGATCATCACTTTCGAAGTTATACCATACGAATGTATTAGTACCGCTGATCCAGATCGGACCTTCGTAAACAGCATCTGCCTTACCATCCATCAAATCCTGAGCGGAATAAGTATATTTGGCATTTGCCTTCAATGTTTCAGAATTCTCGTCATATCTTGATGTTGCAGCTTTATATGTCAATGCAGGAGCGATTGTATATTTTTCACGAACATACAATGACTCATCGTCATCTACATTTACATCACCACGAGAATAACGGAAGATGGCATTGATACTAACGATGTTTTTTTCAATATTACCAGCACAATCAATAACAGGTAAATTTTCTGTATGTGATCCTATCACCGGAACATCAGGAACCTTGCATGTTGCACACAACTGGTTAAACCATTCCACATAATCCTTATAAGAATGACCATTAACCTTCATCGGCAAATAACGACCCGGGACATAAGTAGAATCTTTCTTTCCTTCATTCATGAATACGATCTTCCAACCAACCAGATTCACATCGTCATCATAACGATCTGTTGCTAGTTCGTAAGCTTTCGTACGATTTGCCAAAGTAATTTCACCCCAATGGATTTCATCTAATTCTTTTTCACCTCTTGAGTTGAAATACGGCAGATTCTTGAATGAAATTTCTGCTGTCTTATAATCCTTATATTCATCGAAGTTCAAGTCGTTCACTTCGTTGTATGTAGGAATAGAAGAACCACTTAAAACGAATCTTGCTGTATCAGAAGCTTCAGCTGTTGTTGTAGCCCAGATGTAGCTGTCAGCCTTAAATTCTGCAACTTCTTGCGGAGCAAAATAGAAATCAAATGTAGCATTAGAAATACGATCTCTATCATCAACTCCATCCTTTTGAACGAAATATTCACGAGGAATACGATAAACGACTTCATTATCAACACCTGGTATACCTGAAACAATAAACTGTTCCAAAACAATAGACTCTTCTGCGACTTCTGTTAAATTGTCTTCAGAAGAAGGAACCATCTCATCAACGATAAACGGATACTTAACGTGCAGTTCATAATATGCCAGTTCTTGCTGCTTTTCATCATCTGCTTCAACTAAGCCATCACGGTTGTTTATGCCGTCAAATGTAGATGTATACTCATTGTTTGCTTCACCATTTTTATACAACGTATTCCAAAACTCAACAGTCGTTGTAAATGTTGCTTTGTTACAAGAAGTATTACGTCCGGCACCTGCCTCAAATACAGTAGTTTCACCTGCGATTTCCACATCAGGACGATTGAAAGCGATACGTGCATTACGGAATACAGTCAATGGTTCTGTATCTTTTGTTTTATCGACTGTAGATTCCAATGTTTTATCCGGTTTAGATTGAGTGCTCTCAAACATGATTACAATAATCTTGTTATCCAAGTCACCTTGCTTCAAAACACCGCCATCAGATATTTGAAGAATGTTTCTCCAAGCATGTTTTGCACCAATCTGATGATTTTCGGCAGTAAAGATAGACTTTTCCTTTACCGGGTTAGAAACATTTTCTCCAGCCAGATCATATATATAAACACTGTAAGACCAATCAATAGAACGATTGACAAGCTCTTTATTTCCATAAGCTGCCATATCAATATCAATACCCTCTACACCAATTAGTCCTTTTGTACTATAGGTAAAATCCACACGAGCTTTAGCTTTTGTATTCTGATAAATACCTAAACAAGCCTTCTCTGTTTCATCTACAAAAGTAAAAGTAGAAGCAGTGTTCATTTTCTCATGGTTCTTGATTTCATCATAAGCCATGGTCAAATGTTGTCCGTCAAAAGGTAATTGTTCCGCTTCTTCCATATTCAGGAATGAAGCATACACACCATTCATCAATTTTGCATCTTTCATATTTGCAAAATCGATTACTGAGTAGTAATTTCCATACTCACTACCTTCAATTGCAGCATGTGTATGAATATTTACTTTCTCAATCGGTTTCAATTGAGCAGCCGTAATGGCAGGTGTCTCAAAATGCTCCCGAGTGTCATACCATGGAGCTCTTGCTTTAGTGAGTCCAGCTGTCACCGCGAACGAAAAGCCAGCCACTCCAAGAGCACCCAGGAGAACAATGCCTCCTCTTTTCAAAGTACTTTTTCTCATAAATAAAAAAATTAATTAATAATGCGAATCAGGAGTTGGCGACCTGATTCAAAGATTAAAAATTAACATAAGAAAGTAGAGCAATTGCCAATTTTCCAAAGGAGTGTACCAACAGCCCTTTGGTAGCTCTTACTTTAGACGCTC
>NZ_JAMOKT010000027.1:0-86535 GCF_023656795.1 Parabacteroides caeci | reverse complement strand
CCATTGGTTGTATCATAGATCATGGATTACTTGTTGTGTGGTAACTTTAAAGTAATTCTTTCTTTGATATTTCCAATGGCTTTTTTCGTTTTAAGGGTATTTTTTCTTAAATTGATGACATTGAGTTGAAACTGACGGCAAAAGAGAGCCTGCGGCATGGGGCAAAGCCCCATTAAAGAAAATAGCTCAATTCTGATAAAAACTGAGTCAATTAATCCCCTAACAGATTGTTTTTATTATCCAAACAAATTACTAATTCAATACAGATGAAGAAAAGATGTATCATGACTGTTGCCAGCCTGTTCTTAGGATTGAGTCCATTGGTGGCACAACAGACGACAGGTAATATCGTCGAGTATTTCGGAAAAGAAAGGGTTGAACGTGTGGACGAAGGTATCATACTTCATTCCTTCAAACAGGGATATTTTGTTCCGGTGACGGCTCCTTCCGGTTATTTGTTCACGACCTCCGACGGGCTGGGTTGGGAAATCGCGACCGGCAAATTCCGTGCGCCTTCTGCAAATGACCTGACGGCAACAAATTACGGACGGACCCGCGAAGCCGTGCAATGGACTCCTATCGAGGCCGACTCTACCGGAAAGTTCGCCAACCGTGCTTTACGCCGTGCCTATGTTTTTACGGAATATAAGGCGGATAAACCTCAGATCGCCTTGCTCGAATCAAGCGGGAATACCCGTACCTTTATCAATGGTATGCCTCATGAGGGCGACCATTACGACTTTGCCTATACGCTGATTCCTTTCCGGATGCAGAAAGGAATGAATGAGTTTATATTCACTCCCGGCCGTTTCGGCAGAGTAGAAGCCAAGTTGATTATCCCTACCAAGCCGGTGATGCTGACAAAGAGGGATATGACCCTTCCCGACATTATCAACGGGGAAGGAGAGAAATGGGCCGCCATCCGTATCGTCAATGCACAGGAGAAAGCTCTTACCGGACTGAAGATACAATGTACGCTGGAAAACGGAGAGTCTGCGACCCGTACGACGGACGATGTCATGCCTATGATGGTCCGCAAGGTGAAATTCCGTATCCCCGGCGCTACCTCTTCAAAGAAGGGGGAGACGAAGGCAATTGTTATCTTGCAGGACAAATCCGGCAAAGAGATTGACCGCACGGAGATATCCCTGCAACAGAAAGATGCTTCTTCCATCCACGAACGTACCTTTATCAGCGATGTGGACGGAAGCGTGCAGTATTACAGCGTGAATCCTTCTACTACGCAGGGCGATAACCAGGCATTATTCCTGTCCGTCCACGGCGCATCCGTGGAGGCCCGCAACCAGGCCCGTGCCTATGCGCCGAAGGACTGGGGACATATTATTGCCCCGACCAACCGCCGCCCATTCGGTTTCAACTGGGAAGAGTGGGGACGTATCGACGCGATGGAAGTGCTTGCCGAAGCAGAAAAGGTCTTTAAGACAGACCCCGCCCATACTTATCTTACCGGGCATTCGATGGGAGGCCACGGAACCTGGTTCCTGGGTGTAACCTATCCCGACCGTTTTGCCGCTATCGCTCCCTGCGCCAGCTATCCGGATATTGCCAAATATTCAAGGCCGAATGCGGATGCAGCGAATGTCGGTGAGAAACATTTCCCGATGATTTGCCAGGCGGCCAATGCCGGACGTGTCCTCGATTTGAGAAAGAACTTCCTGCAATCGGGCATTTACATTCTTCACGGCGATTCGGACAATGTCGTTCCTATTGAACAGGTTCGCCGCATGCGTGAAATACTGGGTACTTTCCATCCCGACTTCTGTTATTATGAATATCCGGGCGGTTCCCATTGGTATAGTAATGAAAGCGTTGACTGGAAACCTATCTTCGATTATTTCCGTTGGCACAGTGTGCCGTCTGCCGACAAAGTGAAACAGCTGGAGTTCCATACCGCTTCCCCGGCTATCTCTGCCAAAGATTATTGGGTGACCATCAACCAGCAGGATACGGCTTACGATTTTTCTTCCGTCTCTTTCAAACAGACGGATAACGGTATTTCGGGCACGACATCCAATGTGGCATCGCTTACATTCGATTTTCCGGCTCTGAAACTTCCGGCAGAAGCCAGCATCACTATCGATAACGAAACAATTCCGGCAGACGGAACCCGGCCGGCTGTGCTGAAGAAGGTTTCCGGCAAATGGACTTTGGTAGAAGAGATTCCGGTAACGGAGAAATATCCTTCCCGTTACGGCGGCTTCAAGCAGGCATTCGATAATCGTGTCGTGTTTGTATATGCTACCGGAGGAAATAAGGAAGAAAATACCTGGTATCAGAACAAGGCCCGCTTTGATGCGGAGACTTTTCTGTACAGGGGCAATGGCTCTATCGACGTGATTGCCGACAAAGATTTCATCCCTTCCGCCTATGCAGACCGGAATGTGGTGCTTTACGGAAATGCCAGTAACAACAAAGCCTGGAACAAGCTCCTGAAGAATGCCCCCATACAAGTCTTGAAGGGAGAAATCCGCATGGGAGACAAAGTGCTTAAAGGCAACGACCTGGGAACTTATTTCGTCTACCCGCGTCCCGACAGTCCAACTGCCAGTGTCGGTGTAGTGGCCGGAACAGGCATCGAAGGCATGAAAGCAACTTATCCGAACGACTATATTTCCGGCATTACCGGCTTTCCCGATTTACTGATATTCAATGTCGATATGTTGAAAGAAGGTATTCATGGCATCCAGGTATCCGGTTTCTTCGGCAACGACTGGAGTGTGGAAGACGGTTGTTTTATAACGGAATGAAGAGGAGGGCGTTTTAGAATATGAGTTAAATAGACGCGGATAACGCGGATAAAAAAAATGGGTGCCCCAACTGTTTTCACTGGCTGCTGCAGCTGTTTCCGGTGGCTGCTGCAATCAAATAAAATAGCTGCCGCAGCCAATCTATTCGGGGGCAGATGGGGGCGGCAAAAAGAGGGTTTTGAAAACTTTATAATAAGATGTTCCTTGTTCCTTTTACGATCAGTTCGTAGAAGGAACAAGGAACACACTATACAGAAGTTTCCCAAAAAGCCTTTTTGTCGCCCCCATCCGCCCCCGATTCTTAAAACGGGAGTGTAGAATTAAGAGGTAGACTTTGTTATTTTATTATCTGTTAGGTTGTTAACCTTTCTTTGATAGATTATATCCAAATCCCTTATGGCGGGTTTTACCTGGTCGTTCGTCAGTCCAATGACGGCAAAAAGAGGCTTTCCATGTCTCTTTTGTGACTCAAAAATGGTGACTTTTAACACTTTTTCCAGTTGATTTATGCTCGTTGTGGTCACGGAATAGCGTGTTTGTTCCGCTATTTGGACATGATTTTGCCGGAGATAAGCATTATCCTATCTTTAATTCCGTATATTTGGAAACAAATTAAAAAGAGCGGTATGGAGAATTACTATCTTTCACTAGTATGTCTCAGTTGCTTGTGGCTTGTTTCTTCCTGCAATGTCTCCACTTCCTGCAAGCAGACGGATTTAATGCCGACAGACAGTGTCGGTAAGCTATCAGGCCGGGATGAAGTACCGATGCAGTTATTGGAAAAGCTGGCGGAACTTTATGGGGATGAACTTCCCGGATTTACCGGCTTTTCAGTCACCAATAAGAACTGTCCTGATTTTATTTGCGGTGTATATGTGAACGATTCCAATAAGCTGGTGGTCCAGGTTAAAGGCGATTCAGCTATGGCACGCAAACGGTTGGAAGATGTGTTGGATTCGAAAGACTTTCTTATTGAAACCGATGCCATATATACCCAGAAGGAACTGATAGCACTCAAAGAACAACTGCTCGATAGACAAATAACACTGGGCGATTTACCTCTTTTCAGGAATGTGTCTTATACTAAAATGAGGACGCATGATATTGAAATATACCTGATTGTCAATACTCCGGAGGAGCAAAAAAAGTTTCGTGAGCAGGTCATGGACTCTCCGGCTTTCTGTTTTACCGGGCCGGAAATTCCCGATGGAAATACAGTGATGGGAGTGAGTGATACGATGGGGATTGTTCTTTGTCCGGAGTATCCCGTCTATTCAACGGCAACAAAAGACATCCGGTTTATCTTGTATAATAGTAGCAGGCATATGGTTCATTGCGACGGATATTATTTTATTACCAGTGAGGATGAAGAAGGCATATGGCATCAATTATCCGGGAATCATTATGCTTTTTTAGATGTTGCTAACGGGGTAGGGAGTGGTGAATATACAGAGTTTTCTGCCGGTCTCAACCTGGATATGCACAAGAATCGTGCGGGACGTTACCGTTTTTTCTTTCATATATTTCCCGGAGATGTGGGATTTGCAACAAAAATATTGATGATGGCTGAATTTCGCCTTTCGGAGGATAAGGAGGAACTAAATCAAATAACTAAAAATCCTATGCCCGAAAGTTTTCTGGGCGGTTTGTCTGAACAGGAATTTCGCAAACAGGAAAAGCATATGCTGGAAACAACCGTATTCACAGTAGTAGAACAGATGCCCGAGTTTTCAGAAGGGGGACAAAAAGCCCTGTTAGCTTTTATAGCAGATAACATTCCGGAAAATATACCCAGGGAGGGACGCGCAACAGTTTCATTTACTGTAGAGAAGGATGGCTCGTTGAGCGATATCCGGGTTATCCGTTCTTCTTCGTATAAAGAACTCGATGACGAAGCAATCCGCATCATCCGGAAAATGCCGAAATGGATACCTGGTAAATACCGTGGAAAGGCTGTCAGAGTGAAATACACCATTCCGGTCACTTTCCGTAAGAAGCAGGCGAGTAATGGATAATCAATAAATCAGATGAGGTATGGAAAATCGACTTCTTTTATCAGTATGTATCGGTGGTCTGTTGTTTGCTTTCTCCTGCAACATCTCCACTTCTCGTAAATTGGCGGACACGATGTCGACAGACAGTATTTGTGAGACTCCGGCTCACAATATGTCAGACCGGGAAGTCTCTGCCCAGGAAGTTCCGATGCGGCTATTGGATAAGCTGAGTGAACTCTATGGCGATAACCCTCCCGGTGTTATCGGCTTTTCGGTCGAGAGCAAGAATTGCCCCGACTTTATCGGCGGCGTCTATATTAATGACCGGGATACGTTGGTTATCCAAATCAGAGGTGACTCTGCCATTGTCCGTAAACAACTGGAAGAGATATTGGGGTCGAAGGAGTTCATTGTCGAACCAGGTTTGACCTATACTCAAAAAGAACTTTTAGCAATTAACGAAAAACTGACTGAACGATGGCGGCAACTCGAAAGAACTTCTGTGATGCGTAATGTGAAAAGTACCGGGGTTGGAGCACATGCTATCGAGGTATGCCTGATTGTCAATACTCCTGAGAAGCAAAAAGAATTTCGTGAGAAAGTGATGGATTCCCCGGCTTTCCGTTTTACCGGTCCTGAGGTGCCCCCTGTAAATACAACAGTAGGAGTGAACGATATAAAAGGCGTTGCTCTTCGTCCTGAATACACTGTTTATTCAACGGAAACCAAGCAGGTAAAATTTATCTTATACAATCATAGCGGAGGTCCTGTTTGTTGCGGTGCACATTATTATATCACCTATGAAGACGATAAAGATGTCTGGTGCGAACTGCCTATCAATGATTTTGCAGTCGATATCCTTTATGGGGTAGAAAATGGAGGCAGTTGGGAGTTTTCTGCTTCCCTTTATCCCGATGTGTATCCGAACCATACCGGACGTTATCGCTTTTTCTATGAGGTTACCGTCGGTGATATGCACGTTGGTGACAAACTTTTGATGATGGCAGATTTTCGCCTGTCGGATAGCAAACAGGAACTGGCACAGGCTACCAAAACTCCTGTTCCCGAAACGGTTCTGGGCGGTTTATCTGAACAGGAATATCGCGAAAAGGAGGAATATTTATTCGCAACGCGGGTATTCGATGTCGTAGAACAAATGCCCGAATTTCCGGATGGCGGTCATTCCGGTCTTTTAAAATTCATTAAGGATAATATCTCGAAGAACATAACAAAAGAAGGACGTGTGGCTGTTTCGTTTGTCGTGGAAAGAAACGGTTCGTTAAGTGATATTCAGGTCATTCGTTCTTCTTCGTATAAAGAACTCGATGACGAAGCAATCCGTATCGTCCGGAAAATGCCGAAATGGATACCCGGCCAGCAACGCGGTAAACCGGTAAAAGTAAAATTTACCGTTCCGGTAGATTTTCATAAAGAAGAAAATAACCGACAAGAATGAGATGGAAGGCAGGGGATTTTCTGTATCTTTTAAAAAATAAGTGAAGAGTACGCTTTCTCTCATCTTTTTATTCTGTATATTTGGAAACCGTATAATATCTAATTGGAGGGCTTGTTTATGCGAATTATAGGATTTCTATTCGTGTACCTGTTTTCGTTGGCCGATTTGGGTGCACAGGTAAAAGACCGGTATCTTGAACTCACTCATGATACTCTTTCTGTCGAAATGGTTGGTACTAACTTCCTGCGTACGACATTTTCTTCTGCTCCGCAGGCTTTCTTTATGAATAAGGATTGCATGGATGATTGTAAAGCCTGGGAAATAGAACGGTTGGACGATATCTATCGGTTCAAAGCGATTGAGGGCCATCATCTTTTTCATTATTCTACAGACAGATTCTCTGCTAAAACGATGGAAGCACCGGCTGACCGGGAGTTGTACGACCTGCTTTCGAATCTGTTCCGTCGTGCCCTTCTGCTGGCAGAAGATGTAGACGGGTATAGTCTCGGACTGGATGGGTATACCTGTTATTTCGCTTCGACGGATACCTGTGGAAAAGTGAGCGTCGCTTTGAAATGGGCACCTGAGGCCGGTTCTTTGTGCCGCGAATTGACCGACCTGGGGGATTCCGTTTACAGCCGGATTGTCAGGAATGAGACTGATTGGGCTTTGACGAAGCAGGTTGCTGCCACCCTTTTGGAGAAGTTGGAAAAAGAACCTGTCGATACAGTCCGTAATCCGGTTTATCGTGGCATCTGGCAGCTGGGATTACAACAGAAGAATCCGGTGGAGTTAAGTGAGGAGCCTCAATTTCCCGGTTTTGCAGATCTTGAAAAGTATTTTTATGATAAGATGGAGTATCCTGTAGATATGTTAAAAGCAAATAGGGGAGGTTACGCCGTTTGCCAGTTTACGATAGACACAATGGGAATGGCAAAAGATGCTTTCACGCTGGACAGTAGTGAGCCGGCCTGTGAAAAAGAGGTAAAGCGTCTGATAAATACAATGTCGCATTGGCTTCCGGCCTATGATAAAGCCGGCAAACGGGTGGAATGTATGTACGCTGTTTATGTCTCGTTCCGTCCGCAACATCATTATACCCGGCAGAAAATTCGCGAAGCATGGGATAAACGGATGGAGGAAAATCAAATATTTGTCGATTATGAATCGATGCCGGAGTTTCCCGGCGGTAGTGCTGCCTGTTTAGAGTTTATCAGGAAACATCTACAATATCCTTCTTCGTATATCGGTTCGAATAAGAATGTGAGGGTTACTTGTACATTTACTATAAATACGTATGGAGAGTTGGAGGATATTGAAGTTGTTCGTGGTAGCAATATTCCTGCATTTGATGAAGAGGCTTTGCGGGTACTTCGGCTTATGCCACGTTGGAAACCGGCTGTCGGTTACTATCAGCAACCTCGTTTTATGAAATGTCGATATACTGTTCCTGTTATATTTACAGACCCGGGGAAATAAGAATCGTTAGTCAAAAGCATTAAATTAAAAAGCGGTATGGAAAATTATTATCTTTCACTGGTATGTATCGGTTGCGTGTGGCTTGTTGCTTCCTGCAATGTTTCCACTTCCCGCAAACAGACGGATTTAGTGCCGAAAGACAGTGTCGGTCAGCTGTCAGGCAGGGAGATGCCTGTTCAGGAAGTTCCGATGCTGTTATTGAATAAGCTGGGAGAACTCTATGGCGATAATCTTCCCGGAGTTGTAGGCTTTTCGGTCGAAAGCAAGAATTGCCCCGACTTTATAGGCGGTATCTATATTAACGACCGGGATACGTTGGTTATCCAAATCAAAGGCGATTCTGCTACTGTTCGTCAGCGACTGGAGAAAGAACTGCAATCGAAAGAGTTTATTGTCGAACCGTGCAAAACATATACACAAAAGGATTTGTTTGCTATTAACGATAAACTGGTTGAACGGTGGAGAGCCTTGGAAAATACGTCTGTAATGAGAAACGTAACCGGAGCTGGAGTCGGTACGCACGATATCGAAATCCATTTAATCGTTAATACGCCGGAGAAGCGGAGGGAATTTCGCGAACAAGTCATGGATTCTCCCGCTTTCCGTTTCACTGGAGTTGAAACGCCAGTTGAAAACATAACGGTCGGGGTGAATGATACATTAGGCGTTGCCATCCGTCCGGAATATACAGTTTATTCGACAGAAAGCGACAGCGTGAAGTTTATCTTATATAATCGTAGCGGTAAAATTATTCATTGCGGCGAACGTCATTTTATTACTTATGAGGATGTCGGAGGCGTCTGGCGTGAATTGCCGATTAATGGAAATTTTGTAGACATAGGCTATTGGGTAGCGGATGATGATTACAGGGAGTTTACTGCTTTTCTTTATCCGAAAATACACTCGAATCCTCCGGGGCGATACCGTTTCTTTTATGAGGTTACTGTTGGCGACCATCGGGAAGGGGCCCGATTGAAGATGATGGCTGAATTTCGTTTGTCCGATAATAAAAAAGAGTTGGAGCAGGCAACTAAAACACCTCTTCCGGTATTCTGACAGTGATTTTCTTTTCGTCTTCACGCTGCTTTTTTTCGTTTTCCTACCTGGGGATTGTGAAGTGCCGATTATTTTGTTTTTCTTTGTTACAGGAAATGAGATGCTATGGATTCGTTTGATACCTATATTGCCCGGAGACTTCCGCTGGTCAGCTTGATTAGTACGGTTTTTATCATATACCCAAATATCGCTTGTATCCCCTGGGAGTTGAAATATATGGAAGGGACTGGCGTTACCGGTCTTCTTTCCTTCTTTGTGTATCGCTTCCTTTTCTTCTGGGGATTAATCAGCTTGCTGATACGCTATAATCTGAAGAAGATGCCGGCTACCCTGTTCAAGCAACGGTTGATGCGTAACTTCCTGTTTTCTTTTATCGCTTACCTGCTTTATGCCTCCATATCGTACGGGGTTTCTTCTTTGGGTATTCATACGGATGCTTTAGGCAGTATTCTGATATTCCAGTTCTTCGTGACATGCTTTCTCTGTACGTTTATCGGATATATTTCCATGTTGTATTCCCGGCAGCGGGAGAAGGAGTCGGAGATAGAGCGTTTGCGTTTTGAAAATCTGCAAAGCCGCTGTGATGCACTGGCCAACCAGATTAATCCGCATTTCTTTTTTAATTCACTGAACGGCATCTCTTCATTGATTCGTAAAAAGGATGACGAAAAGACGCTGATGTATGTCCATCAGTTGTCCGATATCTTCCGCTATATCCTTCAGAGTGACCGGAAAGGGTTAGTCTCATTGCGGGAAGAGCTGGAGTTTATGCTGTCTTTCCAGTATGTTATGGAAGTACGTTTTGCGAATAAACTGACCTTTTCAGTCCGGGTGGAAGAAGAACGGAAAGATTTGTTGATGCTGCCCGTTCTGTCTTTACTGCCTCTGGTGGATAACGTGGTTGTCCATAACAGGATAGACAGCGAACATAAAATGGAAATCTCAATCGTACTGAACGAACAGGACGAACTGGTCGTATCGAACCCGGTCTATCCGAAGCTGTCCGCTCCCGATACCAACGGAACAGGACTTGCGAACCTGGAGAGCCGCTTTACTTTGTTAATGAATAAACAGATACGGATAGAATCGACAGAAGAAACTTTCCGCGTCTGTCTCCCTTTAAAATGATACTTGTATGAACGTGTTGATTGTAGAAGACGAAACAGCAGCTTACGAAAACCTGGTGGATATATTGATGGAGGTTGCCCCGGATATACAGATTGCCGGGAATACCGAAAGTGTCACCCAAACCGTCCACTGGCTTCAGTCGAACCCGGCTCCGGAGTTGATATTTATGGATATACACCTGTCCGACGGTTCGGCCTTCAATATCTTTGATAAAATAGAATTGGAGACGCCTATCGTTTTCACGACGGCCTACGACCGTTATGCGATAGAAGCCTTTAAAGTGAACAGCATCGACTATCTGCTGAAACCGATTAAAGTCGAAGATATCAGGCATGCTTTGGATAAATACGGCAAACTGAACCGGCAGGACATTCTCCAATACCTGTCACAGCTAACCCGGCTGGCCCCTGCCCCAAAATACAAGGATAAACTGCTGGTCCCTTATAAGGATAAGCTCTTGCCGGTCAGCCTGAAGGATGTTTCCTGCTTTTACACATCCGGCAAAAACACCTTCATCTATCTGAAAGACGGAGCCAGTTACCCGTATTCCCGGACATTGGAACAGATAATGCCGTCCCTTAATCCGGCTGATTTTACCCGGGCGAACAAACAGTTCATCATAAACAGGGACAGTATATCCAACATCACTATCTGGTTCGACAGCCGTCTGCTGGTGACGCTCGATGTGGAGGTTCCCGAACGTATTTATGTCAGCAAGAATAAAGCATCCGAGTTTAAAGCGTGGCTGGTAAACGATTGACCGGCATTTCGCGATTATTCCCTTTTTTTTCGTTTTGACGAAACGGCTGTATCTTTTACATTAAAAATCCGGCATATTTGTACCGGATTATTAATCAATAATAGGATACATGATGTTACGAAAAATCAGACTGATAGCGGCTACCTTATGTTTCGTGCTTATCACTCTACTGTTCCTCGACTTTACAGGAACGTTGCACGGATGGTTCGGGTGGCTGGCTAAAATCCAGTTCTTACCCGCCGTGTTGGCATTGAATGTGGGGGTTGTGTTATTTTTAGTCTTTCTGACGCTGGCTTTCGGACGTGTTTACTGCTCGGTGATTTGTCCGTTGGGCGTTTTTCAGGATGTTATTGCGCGGATTGGCAGGAGAGGAAAGAAGTTGCCTTATTCTTATTCGCCGGCGTTGTCCTGGTTACGTTACGGAGTATTGTTCGTTTTTGTGCTGGCGTTGGTTGCAGGGGTAGGCTCTCTGGTTGCTTTGCTGGCTCCTTACAGTGCGTATGGGCGTATCGTTACTAATTTGTTTCAGCCGCTTTGGATGTGGGGGAATAATTTATTTGCTTATCTGGCGGCACGGGTGGAGAGTTATGCTTTTTATGAGGTGGATGTATGGATGAAGAGTCTGCCGACGTTTTTGGTGGCTTTGGTTACGCTGGTGGTTCTTGTCGTATTGGCCTGGCGTAACGGGCGTACTTATTGCAATACGATTTGTCCGGTTGGTACGGTGTTGGGTTTTATCTCCCGTTATTCTTTGTATCGTATCACGATAGATACGGATAAATGTAACAGTTGCGGCCTTTGTGCCCGCCAGTGTAAAGCTGCCTGCATCGACAGCAAGGAACATAAAATCGACGGCAGCCGTTGCGTAGCCTGTATGAATTGCCTGGACGCCTGTCGTAAGAATGCGCTAACCTACGCACCGGTATGGAAAACGAAGAAACGGGCAACCGGCACGGAGAAACCTGAACCGGAAGATAAAACAAACCTTTCCCGTCGGCGGGCCTTGTCGGCAACAGCCCTGGTTGTGATGGGCAGTGCCCTGAAAGCCCAGGAGAAAAAGGGGGAAGAGGTTATCATGAAGAGAGACGGGGGACTGGCACCTATCAAAGAACGGAAAGAACAGGAAAAACTGACGGCGATTGTACCTCCCGGAGCTTTGAGCATACGGAATATGAGGCAGCATTGCACGGCCTGCCAGCTTTGTATCTCTGTTTGCCCGAATCATGTCCTGCGTCCTTCCGGTGATTTGATGACCTTGATGCAGCCGGAGATGTCTTATGAGCGGGGTTATTGCCGTCCCGAATGTACAAAGTGTTCCGAAGTCTGTCCGGCAGGAGCCATCAAGCCGATAACGAAAGCTGATAAATCATCTGTTCAGATAGGGCATGCCGTATGGGTGAAAGCGAATTGTATCCCGTTGACCGACGGTGTCGAATGCGGTAACTGTTCCCGGCATTGTCCGACAAATGCGATAGAAATGGTTGCATCTGATGCGGATAATCCGAAATCCCTGAAGATACCGGTCATTAATACCGAACGTTGCATCGGCTGCGGTGCCTGCGAACATCTCTGCCCGTCGCGCCCGTTTACGGCCATCTATGTGGAAGGGCATGAAAGACATCGAGTTATTTAATCCGTTTTTAAAGAATAGACCTATGAAGAATCAACATATCAATCGCCGCGATTTTCTGAATATCGTAGGCATCACGGCGGCAACTACTACGGCGGCACTCTACGGCTGTGCCCCGAAAGACCAGGGAGGTTCCGGAAGCAAAGCCTCTTCGCCTGTCCCGACCGACCAGATGACTTACCGCACATTCCCCGGACTGGGGGATAAAGTGTCCCTGCTGGGTTACGGTTGTATGCGCTGGCCGACTATCCCTTCACCCGACGGGAAAGGTGACTTGATTGACCAGGATGCCGTCAACGAACTGGTGGATTATGCCATCGCCCATGGGGTGAACTATTTCGATACGTCGCCCGTTTATGTGCAGGGCTGGTCGGAAAAGGCTACGGGGATTGCCCTTAGTCGGCATCCCCGGAACTCGTATTATCTGGCTACCAAATTGTCGAATTTCTCGAACTATACGCGTGAAAACTCGATGGCGATGTACCGCCGTTCATTCAGCGAGTTGCAAACCGATTATCTGGATTATTATCTGCTCCACTCCATCGGTGGTGGCCAGGGAATGAAGACATTCAACGACCGCTATGTCGATAACGGAATGTTGGATTTCCTTATGAAAGAGCGGGAAGCGGGGCGTATCCGCCATCTGGGTTGGTCGTTTCACGGAACGTCGGACGTTTTCGATGAGGTGCTGGCTATGCACGATACCGTTCATTGGGATTTCGTGCAGATACAACTGAACTATGTCGACTGGCGGCATGCGACAGGTAGGAATGTGAATGCCGAATATCTTTATCAGGAGTTGGAAAAGCGGAATGTACCGGCTATAATCATGGAGCCGTTATTGGGCGGCCGTTTGTCGAATGTGCCCCAGCATATCGTTACCCGGTTGAAACAACGCCGCCCCGAAGATAGTGTTGCCTCATGGGCTTTCCGTTTTGCCGGTTCGCCCGAACTGGTGTTGACGGCTTTGAGCGGCATGACGTATATGGAGCATTTGCAGGATAATATCCGCACGTATTCCCCGCTTATTCCGCTGACAGATGAGGATAAGGACTTTCTGGAAGAGACTGCGCAACTGATGATTAAATATCCGACAATCCCCTGCAACGACTGCAAATATTGTATGCCGTGTCCGTATGCGATAGATATTCCGGCCGTGCTTCTTCATTATAATAAATGTGTGAATGAAGGAAATGTTCCGAAAAGCCGGACAGATGAAAACTACCGCGAAGCCCGTCGTGCCTTTCTGGTCGGTTACGACCGTAGCGTGCCGAAACTGCGCCAGGCAGATCATTGTGTCGGTTGCGACCAATGTAACGAGCATTGCCCGCAAGCCATCGACATACCAAAAGAGTTACGCCGCATCGACCAGTTTGTGGAACAGTTGAAACAGGGTATGTGAACTCGCTTCGCTCAAACAGCACAGCCTTCGGGCGCTCACTCCGGCTGCTTCGCTTTACGCTCACCAGCTGAGGCCTTTCATAGGAAGCGGGGCTTCCTTTGGGGATGGCCGATACCGTCTGTTAAATAGGTGTCGGTATCGGCCATCCTAAGAGAACGCTTTGCGTTCTTGTCAAGGCCTCAGCGGGTGAACGTCCGCGAAGGGGAAAGATGGAGCGGTAGGAGCATCTGCTGTTTGAGCGAAGCGAGTTCAGATGCGACAGCGGAATCTTTCACCGAAGCAGTGAAGCCGGTGCAGCCTTGATCTTTTGTCTACTTTTCCATCAAGGGAAAAGTAGGTTCATTATTCTATATTCTTACGAATCTTAGTCAGATACCCCTTCATCGCTTCGGAGTCTTTGTCTTTGATGATATCTTGCAGGATATTCAATTCCTCCTGTATCCGGGAAATCTGTTTCGGAGTGCGTGGATTGAAGAGAATTTCTGTCAATAGATAATCATCTTCAGACAGTAAGCCGCGTGCAATTTTCATATGACGTTTGAAGGTCGTACCCGGAGCATCCTGATGCTTCATGATGGCTGCAAAAACCATTGTTGAGGCGAACGGAATACCTAAAGAGTAGGCAACAACCTTGTCATGTTCCTCAAATGTATATTCGCGGATATTCAGGCGCAGGCTTGAATAGATATCCTTGAAGAAAATCTTACCCAGGTGGTCACCTTCGGAAATGATAATCGTGTTTTCTTTTTCCAGATTCCCCAGGTTGGCGAAAGTCGGACCGAACATCGGGTGGGTCGATACATATGGAAAGCCACAGGTATCATAAAATTCTTTCAGATGCGTCTTTACCGATGCGATATCCGAAATAATACAATACGGTTGCAAGTAGGGAAGAACAGCCTTGAAAGCATCTATCGTGTGATTCAGCGTCACGCAGTTGATGACCAGTTCGGGAGCGAATTCCGCTACCTCTTCCGGCTTCTGCATCCGGATTGCATTGTAAATAAAGCGCATGCGTTTCGGATCATTTTCCAGAACAGCCACTTCGTGGTCGAAACTCAGCAGGTCGGTGAAGAAAGAACCCATCTTTCCGGCACCTAATATTAATATCTTCATTGTCTTATTCTTTTTGTTTGCTTATTGGTAGGAAGCGACAGGTTGTATCTGTTTCCCCTCTGGAGAGGGAATAAGGAGTGTGTTAAATTTAGTTTAAAAGCGAATTATAACACACCCCCTGCCCCCTCTCCAGAGGGGAAAGGTTACTCCTGGCACTATAGATTACTCATTCATGATGATCATCTGTTGACGGACAGATTCTTCATGTATCTCTTTCAATATTTCCTTTACAAAGTCCGTGTTCAGGTCCATCGTCTGTCCCATATCCGAACGTTTTTCTAGGATTTCGCTGTAACGGGGTGACTGGAGGATGGGCATGTTATGTTCTTTTTTATACATACCGATTTCGCGGGAGATACGCATACGTTTAGCCAGCAGTTCAAGCAGTTGTTCGTCGATACCGTCGATCTGGCGGCGCAGTTCTGCCAGGTTTTCTGTTGTCTGTGTCTCGTTACGGATAACCAGCAGGTTGACAACATAATCCAGTACATCCGGAGTGATCTGCTGGGAAGCATCGCTCCATGCGCAATCCGGACAAGGATGCGATTCGATCATCAGGCCGTCGAAACTCAGGTCCATTGCCTGCTGAGACAGCGGAGCGATTAGTTCGCGCTTGCCACCGATATGGCTGGGGTCGCAGAAGATCGGCAGGTTCGGCATACGGCGGCGAAGTTCGATAGGTATATGCCACAACGGCAGGTTACGGTACATTTTCTTATCGTATGAACTGAATCCGCGGTGGATAGCACCCAAGCGGCGAAGTCCTGCACCATACAGACGTTCGAAAGCACCAATCCATAATTCCAGGTCCGGGTTGACCGGGTTCTTGATCAGAACAGGTATATCTACACCTTTCAAAGCATCTGCGATTTCCTGTACGGCGAACGGGTTAACGGTGGTACGTGCACCGATCCACAGGATATCTATTCCGGCTTTCAACGCTTCGAATACATGGTCTTTTGTGGCTACTTCGGTAGCTACATACATACCTGTTTCTTTCTTTACACGTTTCAACCACTGCAAGCCTTCGGCTCCGATACCTTCGAATCCTCCCGGTTTAGTACGGGGTTTCCAGATTCCGGCACGGAATATTTTAACGCCTTTTGATGCCAGCTGATGGGCTGCATCCATTACTTGTTCTTCTGTTTCGGCACTGCACGGGCCCGAGATGATGATAGGACGCTGTGGGTCTACACCGGGTAATAAGATTGATTCTAATTCCATTTCCATGATTGTATGCTTTTATTTGTTTATTTCTAATTGTTTTATTCTGTTTAATGCTTCCTGTAATGCTTCGTTCTTGCAGCAAAGTGAGATACGGACGTAACGTTCGCCACAACTTCCGAATATAAATCCGGGAGTAATGAAAACGTTGGCTTCATACAGTACCTTGTTTGCCAGAGTTTCGCTGCCTTCTGCTTCTGCCGGGATCTTTCCCCAGAGGAACATGCCGACCTGGTTTTCATCGTAGGTACAACCAATGGCATGCATGATTTGTCCGGCCAGATCACGGCGGCTACGATAGGTACGGTTCATATTGTCATACCATTCTTTCGGCGCTTTCAATGCTTCTACAGCTGCATGCTGCATCGGTTTGAACTGGCCGGAGTCGATGTTACTCTTCACTTTCAATATCCATTGAACGAACTGGGCGTTCGAGGCCAGCATCGCCATACGCCATCCTGGCATATTGTGCGCTTTGCTCATCGAATTCATTTCGATACAGATATCTTTAGCACCCGGAACACTCAGGATACTTAACGGCTGATCGTTCAGGATGAAACTGTAAGGATTATCATTACAGATAATGATACCGTGTTTACGTCCGAAAGCAACCAGCTTTTCAAAAAGCTCCCTGCTGGCGTTTGCTCCGGTAGGCATGTTCGGATAGTTTACCCACATCAGCTTTACGCCGGAAAGGTCCATCTTTTCCAATGCCTCGAAATCCGGCTGCCATCCCAATTCTTCTTTTAGCTCATAAGGAATTAGATTTGCCTGTACCAGCTTGCTGACAGAGCTATAAGTCGGATAACCGGGATTGGGAACCAATACGCCGTCGCCCGGATTCAGGAATGCCAGTGAGATATGCAGGATACCTTCTTTAGAACCGATCAACGGTTGTATCTCTGTTTTCGGGTCCAGTTCAACTCCATACCATGTCTGATACCAGTCGGCGAAACCTTTACGCAGTTCGGGGATACCCACATACGGTTGGTAACCATGCTCATTCGCATTATGTGCATGTTCGCACAATGTCTCGATGGTCTGTTCCGAAGGAGGCAGATCAGGGCTACCTACGCCCAGGCTGATCACATTCTTGCCTGCGGCATTCATTTCGGCTACCTCTTTCAGTTTCTTTGAGAAGTAGTATTCCTGTACGCTGCCTACACGGTCAGCGGGTGTGATGTTACACACTTTGTTTTCCTTCTGCATATTCGCCTAAAATTTTTAAGTCCTTTGTTAATGGAGTGATGGCATCCAATGCCTGTCTGTATCTTGTATAATCAGTAAATGTCAGGTCGATATAGAACAAATACTCCCATTCGCGACCGATGATCGGTAACGATTGTATTTTAGAAAGATTCATGTCGTAAAAAGAAAGAATGGAGAGGACTTTGGAAAGACTGCCGGAGGTGTGGGGAAGAGCGAAAACTAACGAAGATTTGTTGATGTCTGATTTTTCAAGAAGATCTTCAGCCGTCCAGCGGTCTGCTATGGCAAGGAAGCGGGTGAAGTTTCGTTTATTGGTTTCTATCCCTTCGGCCAGTATTTCCATCTTGTAGATTTGGGCGGCCAGTTTCCCGCAAATAGCAGCGTGTCCTTCCAGGTTATTCTCGGCAATCCATCGGGCACTCATCGCCGTATCTTCTTTCTCAACCACTTTGGCATTCGGCAAGGTATCGAGGAAGTCGGTACACTGCATAAGCGCAATAGGGTGGGAGTTGACTTCCGTGACATCGTGTATCGATGTTCCCGGCAGTGCAACAAGCGAGTGCGAAATGCGCAGTTTGTATTCGCCGATCACTCTCAGTCCGCTTTCGCGAATCAGTTCATGATTTTGCAGCAAGCTCCCTGCAATAGTATTCTCGATGGCCATCAGTCCCAACAAAGACGGGTCTTTCTTGATGGCTGAAATAACATCTCTGAATGTATTGCATCCAACAATTTCAATATCTTCACCTTCATAGAAGCTACGGGCTGCGATGTCGTGATACGAACCGGCTATTCCCTGAATTGCTACTTTCTTTTTCATCTTTCTAATTTATTGTCACAAAAAAAGTCCCACCGAAACCGGCAGGACTTTATATTGTTTATTGATACATATTTTCTATCATCAACGCTTTACATACAAATTCCTGCCTTCACTCTGCTAAAGTAAAAGTAATAAAAGAAATATGTAAAGCTAAATCGATTCATTTGTTTCGTTTGTTTTTAAATACACAGCAAAAGTAACGCTTTTTTGGAAACTACAAGCAAAAAGTAATAATTTTTTTCGCTAAGCGATAAAAATAATGTTCAGACGACTTTTAATCCGGCTTGCAGCGTCAACATCTCTTTGGGTACAGACTTCTTAATACTCTCGATCAACATACCGGCAATGGTATGGCGGATAAAGTCTTTCCGTGTGATCCAGACGATTTCGCGTGCCGGCTTGGGAATGGCAAAAGGACGTACCAGTTTCTTTTGTTCTTCGCTAAGTTGCAGGGTTGCCAGTTCCGGAATGAAAGTGACGCCATTGCCGCTTTCTACCATGCGCATAAATGTTTCCAGGCTTCCCAGACGGTAAGCGGCCTGACGCAGTTTTACCTTTTCCATCTGGCAGAAACGCATTAACTGATCGCGGAAACAGTGACCTTCATCCAGCAACCAGAGATGTTCGTCGCTGATATCAGCCGTACGGATCATATCTTTCTTGAATACCGGATCGTTTTTAGCCACATATCCGAAGAACTGCTCATAATATAATGTATCGCCTTGTAGCTGGTTTTCTGTGGGCTGGTTGGCGATGATGGCTGCATCTATCTCACCATTCAGGATCGCAGCCATGGTAGGTGCTGTTTTCATTTCGAGGATACGGATGTCCAGCTCCGGATGTTTTTCAGACAACTGCTGGAAAAAACGAGGTAGCAGGTAAGGAGCGATCGTCGGAAGTACTGCCAGCCGGAACGTCCCTTTCAACGATTGTTCTTCTTCATTGACAATATCTTTAATGAGGGAAGCCTGATAAAGAACGGTACGAGCCTGGTCGATCACCTTACGTCCGGCGGGGGTAGGGCAGACCGGCTGCATATTCCGGTCGAATAATTTAATGCCAAGTTCGTCTTCCAGTTTTTGTATCATCATACTGAGCGTAGGTTGTGTTACTCTGCAATGTTCTGCTGCTTTTGCGAAGTGGCGGTATGTATCTACTGCCAGGATGTACTCGAGTTGTTGTATATTCATAATGCTTTTAGTTTTTATCTATGGGCTTTCGTGAACATTGTTCGGTTTGTTATAGATAAATGCAAAGGTAGAAAATATATGGTAGCTTTTCTAATCTTCTTTTGTATAATAATGAGATAAACGAAAAGGCCGGAAATCATCTTCCGGCCTTCATCGCTTTTAATAGATTAAAGATCAATCGGTGATCTTTTAATTCAATTTAAATCTAACCCCTAATTTTACCCCGAAAGACATTACTTTCACTTTATCTGTTACGTTTGAATTCATCATGCCATTATAAGGAATACCTTTTCCTACCGTCATGTTCCCGTCCGGATGATAAGATGCAGGAGTGGATAATAGCTCCTGGTCTTTCTTTTTCTTCATGTTGGTGAAACCGTAGTCGATGTAGCCGCCCAACAACAAGTCGGTGTCTTCGCCCAGGGTGAACAGGAAACCGAGTTCGGCAGTTCCGGCTACGCCCAGTTTCAGTTTGTTCTTTCCGCTCCAGTCCAGCTCGCAGCCGGGATCGTTGATCGTGCCGAAGCCGTGGTGAGGAACAGGCGCCTCCGACGGAGAACCCACGTCGGAAGGGATATGGGGGTAGTAACCCGAAACATTCAGTTCGCTGGCTGTATTGCCTTCGACCTTGTATTTGGCTTTGACAGGAATCTGTAACTTCACTCCCAGGCCGGCGTACATGCCCCATTTTTCCTCTTCGCCGAAGTGGGTCTGGTACATTGCCAACAGCGGGATATCCAGCAGGAAGGCGGTCTGCTTCTCTTCCAGGTTCTTCAATCGGGCACGCAGTTCGAACTCACGCGGGTGGTCGGAGAAGTCATCGTCGTCGGTCATATTGCCCAGTTTCATGTATTTATCGTCGGACATATCACCTGTCAATTTACCTGTCGTTGCATAACGGGAGATACCTACCCCCGTCGAGAAGCCCCAATGACGGTTGAAAAAGTAGCTGTAACGGAGGTCTATTTCATACCCCAGTTTTGCGTTGCGCTTGCCTTTCTCTTCAAAACCTTCGATCTGGTAGTTCAGCTTGTAACGGAAGGAAGAGGAGCCGACGCCGCCCGATACCGTCAGGTAAGAGGTCTTCGTCGTATCTTTCTTTTCCTCCCGGTAGTCCTCGCGATATTCCTGACGCTGGCGCTGTTGTTGCTGGCCGTTGTTATACTGGCTACGCTCTCTACCACCCGTTCCTTGCTGGGCCGAAACGGTGGTGGCAAGGCAGCCTGCTGCGAATAAAAAGATTGTTTTCTTTATGTTTGAAATTATTGTTGACATATCTGTTAGCTTATTTTACGATGATTTTATGGGTTGTTGTTCTTCCTGAATCGGTGGTTACCTTCACGATGTAGCTGCCTGAAGCCATATTCGCGGGGATGGTGGTTTCGACTGTCGCAGTTGACTGCTTTTCGACCAGTTGACCGTTCAGGTTATAGATCTCGATGCCTGCCGCCTCCAAGGCTTCGCCAGGCATGCCCAGCTTGATGGTTATCGGACTGTTCTTCTGCACCATCGTCGGGTAAACGGTGGTTACGGGGAACTGTGTCAGCGTATCGAACGTGATCGGGCAGCTCACCACATAGCTGTCGTCTGCACGGTAGGCCTGGATGAAGTAACTGCCCAACAGGCCCTCGGGCACGGAGTAGTAGATCGAAGTACCGTTCTTCTCGATTTTCTGCCCGTCATGATACCATTGGAAACGGACAAACTCGTTGCCCGGATTGGTGATGTACAGGAATTCGTTCCATTTCACCAGGACTCTCAGGCCGTTCTTGCGCACCGTCACCGTCACACTGCTCTCCATTCCGCAGTCGCCGTATACATCTACGTAGTAAGAGCCTTCCTTGTCGGGCGTCAGGGCAGCCTGGTAGGTGGCCGAGGTTGCTCCTTCGATCGCCTCTTTGTTGAAGAACCACTGATAGGTCAGGTTCAGGCCACGGGCTTCTACGCTCAGGGTGAAGGCGTCGCCGTCACAAACGTATACGGACTGCGGTTGTTTGGTGATCATCGTGGTTTCCAGCATCTCGATTTCGAATGGATGTAGTTCCACCAGGCCCGGGTCGCTTTTCTTGCGCACATACACGTTTCCGGTGTAAACGCCCTTGCCGATTATCCGGTAGACGGGCACTGTGAGATAGTCGGGAGTCACATCTTTATAGTCGGAATCCGTAAAGCCGGCTTTGAGCGCTTCGTCGGAGAAGCGGACGGAATATTCCAGGATATTGTCCGGATCGAGCAGGCGGAATGGTATTCTGAATTCGCTTTCCGAACCGCAATGGGAGGCGATGTCGCCCAGTTCGATCATACCACCGTCGCGGATGATGATGGTGTGGACGTAAGGAGGCTCGGTGTAATAGGCTGTCAGGGCCACGCTTTCACCGTTGTAGAGTGTCAGCTTGGTCACCGTATACACGTAGGTGCCGACCAGCGTGTGGGCTTCGCCCCGGTTGAAGGTGTAACGCTCGGTTCTCGGAACGGCTTCCTCCAACGGATAGTGGTAATCGGCGGGGGTGGCGGTGTATTCGATCTCCCAGCGGTCATAAGTGATGTTGTTGAAACCGACCGGACGGATCTGGACGTAGACCGGTGTGCCTTTCACCACGCTTGTCGTAGTCAGATTGTCCACATCGCGGAAGTCCTGAAGCTGGTTCGACGCCGTGGAGACCGACCATTGCAGGGCGCCGTGCGGATCGGGGCCGGGACCTTCATCATCCTTAATAATAATTGTATGTTTGTATGGTGAATCATTGTAATCGTATGTCTCGACGATCTTGTTTCCATACAGGTCATACAATGTCAACTTGGTGACGGTATAGATATATGTACCGATTTCCGTATGTGCTTCGCGGTTGTTGAAATTATGACGTTCGGTCTTGACGATTGGATTCATGCCATAATAATGTTCCGCCGGAGTCACGGAGTATTCAACATCCCAACGTTCAAAAGTGATGTCTTCATGTCCGATCGGGCGGATTTGTACAAAGACAGGAGTTCCATAATTCACGGACGTTGTTGTCTGGTCGTCCACGTCACGGAAGTTAGATTGCTCGTGGGTGGCGGTCGATACCGACCATTGCAAAGCCGGTATTTTAGCTATTGGCTTCGCCTGGATGATCACGGTGTGGGTACAGGTGGCATCGCGGTAGTTATAGGTAGCGACCTCCCTGTTCCCTTTGTAAAGAATCAGTTTACTTACATTATAATAATAAGTACCCGGTAATACGTGGGCTTCTCCCTTGTTGAAGTCATAACGGATGGTTTTTGCAATTGCATCTTCCATCGGGTAATGGTAATCAACCGGCGTTGCAGTATATTCAATAGCCCATCGGTCGTAGTCAACCCTGTCCAGATAAACCGGCCTGATCTGTACATAGACAGGTGTACCTTCCATCACAGAGGTGGTAGAGTTGTTTTCTACATCTTTGTATTCATATATTTCATTAGTTGTCTTGGATACCGACCATTGAAGTTTATCCAGATCTCCTTCAACAACCAACGGATCCCCTTCTTGGGGCGCCTTGAACTTACAGTTATAGAAACTACCGTAATTGGAGTTTGTCACATTGTTCCCATCATCTTTAACAGCGTCATAGATGGAATAATCTTCAGAGAAGTCGATGTTATGTAATCTGATATATTCCGGGTTGGTAGTATTGAAGCTGATTTTAGAACCGTTATATTTAAACAGATTACTCTCATTTACCTGAGTTAATGGATCTGTATAAGCGTTGACAGCAACAATATTAGTCTGTACTTTACTATAGTCATGAACTGTAAAACCACCGACTTTCCCATCCTTGCTGACTAATTTAACCAATGTAGGGGTAGGTAATGTACATTGGTTTTTGACAGTCCCTGAAAATAAATTGCTAAGAGGTTTAAATGGGTCATTTAAAGAATTAAAAACGATGTATGAGCCATCTGAAGCATCGAGGTAAGGATATGATGCTGATGGAGTATCAATTTCTCTTGCAATTGTGATGTCGTATGTATAGTCACTTGTCGTCGGAGTCGTTTTTAATTCCAGGTATTTATATTTTTCAGGGAAAGATATGCCTGTACTTGTGTATTTCCATAGACGTATTTTTTTCTTGTCATAGAGTTCCAGGTCTCCGGCAAAAATGATGTTGCGGCAACCAGGATTACCATTCCCATGGGCATTTTTACCTGTAATAGCTATTTGATGGACATTTGTTGTTAAAGCGTTTTTAAAATATATATTCTTAAAATAATGTCCGTCAGTGGTATTTATATTTATAGGTTCGTATGAACCGGAGAGATTTCCACTTTCGAAAGTAATGTTTATATAATATCTTTTATTATTTGGATCTCTTTCATCATTATCTATGTTTGCTTCCCCTTCTGTCATGTTCAGTATAGAATATGAGTAAGTTGTAGTTCCAATATTCCGGAAAGTGATATCTTTAAAAACTATGTTTTTGACATTGTTTAGTGTTATGAAGTAATAGTTGTTTTTTTGGTTGGATCCCCCTTTTGAACCATTTCCGTAGAATCTCATGCCTGCACCGTCAAATACAATATTTTCCATAACTACATTATGAGAAAATTTATATTTGATATGTCCATAATTGTATGCGTTTGTAGTAGCCCAATACCCGTAATTAGGTCCAATAACGGTTGCCTCACTTTGTGAAGTTCTGTCTCCAAGCCCAATAACCTTTAATCCGGTTTTAATAAAGACTGACTCTCCAGTGCTTTCTATTGGAACATAAATTCCTGAATCGAAAAATAATGTATTGTTATCTGCTAAAATGTTTGCCGGAATTCTGGCTGCAGATGTAATGGATGATGTTACTTTTTCAGGTGCATATGGAGTTGCTGTCAATAATCTTATAGTACAGGAATATTCTTTTCCATTGAAAGTAACTGTATGCGTATCATTATTGGTGTATTGAGTATTTTGGGTGACAAAATAGTTAGTACCCCCATGATTTGTTGCTTCATAATCAACAACTGGATCAGTAAACGTCTGTCCGACCGTCACCGGGAATGCGGTATTATCCAGTTTTGCACCGGCAGGCAGTGCCGGGTTTTTATCCGTTATCATCGTTCCGTCGAATGTAACGCCGGCGGAGGCCTCGGTTGCATCTGTGAACTCTGTTGCTTTGATAGCTATTTTAATTGTCTTGCCATGATCTGCTTTTGCAAATGTGTAGTTTAAAGTCGCTGTCGTCGCGTTGGCTATTGCCTGGTTTCCGATATACCACTGGTAGGTATGGCCCGTAGAACCATTTGCTTTGAAGGTGACAGTCAACGTTACCTGATCCCCTTCTTTAAGGAGTTCGGTCGGCATCCCGGTGAGACTGGTAACAGTCGGTTTTCCAATAACTTTGATCGGGACCAGGTTGCTGGAACCTGATGCATCTTTGCATTGTAATAACTTTCCGTTGTCCTTATAGGACAAGGAAACATTAGTAAATGTAATACTTTTTCCATCCAATGTCCATCCTGTGGGAGTTCCTCCGCTAACAGAGAAATAGTCACCAAGATTGATGTTGCTTCCCTCCGGTATTGAAGGTGAGGCGGTGGGTGAAATCGTTAGTTGTGCAAAAAGTACTCCTGCTAAATTCAGTAATAGCAATAAAATAAAGTTTTTCCGTATCATGTTTTAATTATTAGTGGCAAATATTCTATGTGTCAAATGTAAATTAATTTTTTTTTAATTACAATTGTTAATGAGTTGGATTAACGCTGATTATGAATTTTTATTGTTAAGCAATTGATTATTGGTGTATATGTAAAGAAAAATGACCGAAATGTAAAATGAGGGATGTTTAATTAAATCTTCAAAAAGAGTGTTTGTTTGTTCCGATATGTATAAATGTGCTTTTTGAGTATATCATTTATATGAATGTTTTTGATCTGATATCAGTAATCTGCTTGCTGAAACCGTGTTGATAGATTTTGTCTATGATGGTATAATAATTATCTGTTTGACAGGTGTTTATATCTGTAGTATCTTTGCAGTACAAGAAAAATAAAAACGTATAACAATTAAAAAACAGAAGAATATGAAAACATTAGATTATTTGCATTTAGACGCATCAGCAGCAAACAAAGTAGTAGAAGCATTACAGCAGTTATTGGCCGACTACCAGGTATTTTATACAAACCTTCGCGGATTCCACTGGAATATTAAAGGACACGGCTTCTTTGTTCTTCACAGCAAATTCGAAGAAATGTACGACAATGCAGCCGAGAAGGTAGACGAACTGGCAGAACGTATCCTGATGTTGGGAGGTGTTCCTGTAAACAAGTTCAGCGAATACTTGAAAGTAGCCAGAGTAAAAGAAGTATCAGGTGTATCCTGCGGTGACGAAGCCCTGGAAAATATCCTGAACACTTACGGTCAGTTTATCGCTGAAGAACGTAAACTGCTTTCTCTTGCCTCAGAAGCCGGAGACGAAGCTACAGTAGCGCTGATGAGCGACTATCTGAAAGAACAGGAAAAATTAGTTTGGATGTTAGTAGCTTATTCAACTTGCGACTGCAAGAAGTAATGAGAAATAAGTATAAGTATTAATAATTCATTCGTTGCGTTAGGAGAGAGGATGCCGTGAGGTATCCTCTTTTGTTTTTGGAGTTGGTGCTTCGTCCAACGTCGCTTATTTAAAAACGGTAAACTTCTCTCCTGGCGAAAACAGATGCTGGAGTCTATATCTTTCCCTTTATAAGGTTTGTTGTTTATTCGCAAGTAATTCCAACTTGGTTGAAATGAATTTCTTATATCTTTCCTGCATGTTTTCTGGTAGGAAAGATTGGTTAATAAAGTTTAGCCAGCTTTGTTTCGCTTTTATGAATTTCTTGAACAGGTTTTCTATTATTTTATCTTCAATGCCTGAAGCTTGAATAGCAAGGATGAAATCTTGTTTTTTTATTTTTCTCTTTTTCCCGTTTAAGGTCAATGCCAATTCCTCTGTATCCTCCGGCATAATTAATGCTGTCGAAAGCATATCATAAGCTGGAGTTAATTCATATTTATCTTGTTGTTGACTGTATAAAGAAAAATTTTTTAGATGCATGTCTGCATTTCCTGTAATCCAGGAGAAAAGAACTTGTTCCCAGAAATTGATTAAATCAAGTTTGGGAGTAGAGGAGTATTTTTGAATCAGTTTGGCTATTTGCTCATATGATCCTTTATATTTATACTCCGTCAAACGTTCTGATAATTGGCACATATCTTCCATAGGATATTTTTCTCCGTTGCTACCCCGATCTATTCTTCGGGTAATGTAGCATAATTCTCCATCCTGAAAGCGTATCAGTGAATGGGGAACGACTTTTATTTTGGATATTTCTGCTAGATGCATAGTGAGATCTTCCAACTCCGGGAGGTGGGGGTATAAATCGGTCTGGGGTTTTAAAATATATCTTCCCCATAATCCAACTATAGTAAATCGTTCCGGCTCATTTTTTTTTCCGGGATGGAGGTCTAAAGATAATTTAGCCTGCACACCTGTCAAAGTAGTTTGACTGCGGATGACTTGTTGTGCCAGATCGGACAGTTGGTTTCTGATATAAGGAAGAATAGGAGGCACTTGGCTTCCGAATATTTTTTTGGAACAAGCTGGATGGAAGTCTGCTTGTCCTTCTTTCAACTCTTTATAACAATATAGACATTTAGACATGTTATTCTTCAATTAAATCAGGTACGACACTTACTGCTCCAATACAGTCTTTACAACAAGCCAGTAATAAAGACATTCTATCCAGTTTGTTAATTTTCCAGCTTTTCTCTGCAATATCCAGCAACCATCCTTCCGGTATTAATCCGTCGAAAAAAGGAAATAATACTTTATCATGATAAGGTGTTCCGGTTAAAGGCATAGTCAAACTGATTGCCTCTGCATTTTCTGACTGAAGGAATACGGGATCATATGTAAATGTATAACCGTATTCATCTTCAGATAATTTGCCAGCAAGACGGTCTCGTAGATAAACAGATGCTTGTTTCATAATTCATCATCTTTTCTAACCATAGGGACAGGACCTATTTCTAATCCGAATAGGTTCAGAACCTGATTGACTTTGTCTAATCTCAGGGTTTGTTTTCCTTGTTCTAGTTCGCGGATGAAACGTAGGCCTACCCCAGACTTTTCTGATAAATCAATTTGGGTAAGATTGTATTTCTTACGCATATCTTTTATGTATTTTGCTAATGTTGTGTATTGCATATTATACCCGTTTGGGTACAAATATATTATACACTACTATATTTTATACCATTTCGGGTATAAAATATTATAAAAACTATACAAGTATACCTTTTCGGGTATAATATACCTGTTGTTTTATTCAGTTTTGTTTATTTCTTCACTTTCATGTTTATCTTCTGTTTCTTCTTCTTTATACCAACTTATTTTCCGGGAGAAGAACATAATCGTTCCTAGGATTACAAACAAACCGATACTTCCTATTAATAAGGCAACATCTTCGAGTTGCAGAACAACATATAGGAAAATATATAATAAACATAACATACCGGTGAGTGCTCCGGTCTGTATTTTATTTTTGAAGATGCTGTGAGCATAAGCTGTGATCAGGCTGATGGTGGCGATACTGGCAATCAGGTAGGCCGTGCCGAAGTTTATCTGTTCGGAGATGGACAGGAGGAGGCTGTAAAACAGGATCAATGCGAAGCCGACCAACAAATACTGGATAGGGTGGATCCGTTTTCTGGTCAGGATCTCGACGAAGAAGAAGACAACAAAGGTCAGGACGACGAACATGATGGCATATTTGGCGGAACGCATGTTCTGCTGGTAATGGTTTACCGGGTCAATCAGGTTTACACCGAAGGAGGAATCGTCGAATGAGTTTCCCGGGTAGTCGATCCACATTTCCGGGATACTGCGGTTGAAACTGAGGATACTCCAGTTGGCTTCGAATCCTTTTTCGGTAATATGGTGCTCCGGAGAGAAGTTGCCGATGAAACCGGGGGACTTCCAGTTACCCGTAACGTGCACTTTGGTTGTTTTGCCTATGGGGATGAAATTGATGTTACTGCTGCCGTTCAGTTTTAATTTGCAGTTGAATGTTTGGGGCTGGCTAAACAGGAGAGGATCGGTATTCTTTAGTGGCATGACCAGCATTTTCCCTATCTGCGTATCCAGGTTACCGGTGGCTTCGACCGACAATTGTTTGTTATCCAGTTTGAAGTCGATGTTTTCTGTTATGCCCCTCAGGTCGGAAACACCGATGGATAGATAGGCTTGTTCCCAATGAATGATACTATTTTCCGGTTTGGGGAAGTTTATTTTGTCGAAGTTCCCTGTTATGTCTACCTCGCTTTTGTAAAGGATCGTTTTGTAGATACCGTAATATCTTTCCTCTGGAAATAACTGTGTTGTGATATTCAGGTTTTCCGGTGTGATATTCAGGAGGTGTTCCTGAATGGTTGTCTTGTTGTCCGGATTTACCTGCGTCGTGGTATAAGGGATGGAGATGACCGGACCGCAAAAGGTTTGGGCATTGCTCCATTTGTTGTTAATCTTTTCGATTGTTTCCAAACTCCGGTTTTGTCTTTCCCGGATCAAATCCTGAATCATTAATCCCGGAATCAGGAGGATGAAGGTCAGAAATCCGATAATCAGTGCTTTCAGTGTGATAGACTGATTGATTTTTGTTACTTTTTTAATTGTTGTTTCCATAAACCAAACCTGTTTTATATAGTTTAAAAGTACTTTGTAATTCAAAGTAAAAGGATAAAAAAATTATTTGATAAGTTCTTCCAGTGCATTCAAATGCTCTTTGAAACTTTTTCGTCCTTCTTCGGTGATGGAATATTGGGTATTGGGTTTCCGTCCGATGAATTGTTTGACGGACTGGATATATCCGAGAGCCTCCAGGGCTTTCAGGTGGCTGGCCAGGTTTCCGTCGGTCAACTCCATCAGTTGCTTCATGGTGTTGAAGTCGGCTGATTCGTTTACCGAAAGGATAGACATGATACCTAATCGTATCCGGCTTTCGAAGGCTTTATTTAATTGGGACAGTATGTTTTTCATTCTTTTTTCAAATCATATTTGATGTACATAGCTGTGCCGTAAATGATATGGCAAACTCCGAATCCGATAGTCCAAAGCAAGAGGCTCCAGTCGGGGAACAGGGCGGCAACAATACCTAATACGACTTCCGTCAAACCTAAATAATGTACTTCGTCAAGGGTGTATTTGGATACATTAATTAATGCCAGGCCGTAGAAGGTCAGCGTCATGGTGATAGCCATAGCCAAATCGCCGCGTAGCAGGAAAATAAGGGCGAAGATACCTCCGGCAACCAAAGGGATACCGAGGTTATAAAGTGTCCTTTTTATCAGACTTTTGGAGGGCATCAGGTTCTTTTTCACCGATTTTCTCCAGGAGAAATAGATACCGAAACAAATAGAGAAGAGTAGCACGGCGGAAGCGTCGGTTATCAGCAAAGTGATTTCGCGGAACATGACTTCGTGTGTCGTATCGAAGTTGGCACTGGCCGGTTCCCGTAAAATATGGAAATAGGCAAGCGCTGCTCCGATAATGGCTATGGCTCCGGCTGATATGCCTGACAAACCGCTTAACGAAAGGAATTTAGATGATTTCTCCATCATCTCGCGGATAGCTTTTATGTCTTCTATTTGTTTATTCATATACTTAAAATAAAAAGTACTTTGTGCTGCAAAGTTAATGAGGTTTCTGAAGATTCCAAATAAATGGAGAAGATTTTCTAAATATTATTACCTTTGCATTTACAGTATAATTAAAGTCATACAAAAAGAATGCATACAAAAATAAGCCATGTCCATATAAATAACTTCAAATCGATCAAAAACGTTGTTTTAAATGATTGTAGAAGGATTAACCTGTTTATCGGTAAACCGAATGTAGGTAAAAGTAATTTATTGGAGGCAATGTCCTTATTTTGTCTTCCTTATTTAAAATTTGCAAAGAAAAGGAGTATTCAGCAGTTTATTCGTGTTGAAAGCGATGCAGAACTTTTTTTTGATGGTCATATAGAGACACCTATACGGATAGAGACGGATGTTGTAAATGCTGAGGTTCATTTAGATAGTATGGGACTTTCATTTCTTTTAAATTATAAAGACCATACTGATGCGGAATTTTCTTTATCTTTTTCCAATATGCTCTTGTCTGGGAAAAAGAATATTGAGATCTCGGCAGCAAACCCATTCAGGAGTTATTTTTATCCAAATTCCTTTGAAAAGGAAAAATTGCCGTTAAATTATCTTCTGCCTCCGAATGGAAGTAATTTAATGAACATAGTAACTTTGTTGCCTGATTTGAAGAGGGAGTTAACAGCCATATTCAAAGATTACGATTTGAAGTATGTGTTCGATACGAATAGTCAGGAAATTAAAGTTCTTAAAGAGAAGAATCCGGGAGAGATTTTTTTGATTCCGTTTCATTCTATTGCTGATTCTTTGCAACGTATGATTTTCTATACAGCTGCTATTGAAAGTAATGATAATGCAGTTCTGATTTTCGAAGAACCTGAGGCACATTCTTATCCGCCATTTATATCTAAAGTAACACGAAGTATTATAGATTCGGAAAATAATCAGTTTTTTATTACTACCCATAGTCCTTATGTCGTAAATGACTTTCTGGAACTGCCTGGAAATGATTTGGCTATTTACTTAGTAGATTTCAGAAATGGAGAAACAATAGTGAAGAGGGCGGCTGAGAGTGAGTTACAGGAAATGTATGAATTTGGGGCTGATTTATTTTTTAATACGGAAACTTTCTTAAAATAATGGCAGAACTTTACATAATTCCGGAATGTTACGTTGACACTAATTTGCTCGAAACATTAGTTCCTACAGCAAAAGGTTATAATCACCAGAAAGGCTGTAATAACGTTGTTAAAGTCATGAAAGAGAAGCTTGCTGATGAGTTTGCCGTTGGAATTGTCGATAAAGATAAAAGGCAAATTCGTTATGTGGATGAATTTGAAGAGGTGGGGCATACTGATTCTCTGTTTTTTTATAAACATCCTGACAAAGCTCATTATCTGGTCATGATTTCACCGGCAGTAGATGGGTTTATTCTTAAATGTGCAGAAGATGTGGAAACTGATATGGAACAGTTTGGTTTTTCATCTGATCTGAAGTCTTTTACAGAGCAAACGAAAAAGGTTTCCAGCAAGGAAGATGCTACGTTCAAGAATTTATTTCAGGAACTCAAAAATGCGGATGAGGTGGTAGTCTTAAAGAAAGCATTGAAATACTTGAAAGAAAATAAATATCAATCGGACCCAGAGACGCTTAAAGCTATTATTGAAGGGATATGATATTTTTGTTAATGGTTTGAAAATTAAATTAGCAGACATGGATAATAAAACGATATTACCGGCAGAATGGTATCCTCAGAGTGCTGTTCAACTGACCTGGCCGCATGAAGGGACCGATTGGGCTCCGATACTGGACGAGGTGGTTCCTTGTTTTGTGGAGATTGCCAAAGAGGTGATCAAACGGGAGAAGTTACTGATTGTTTGTCCGGATGAAACGGCGGTACGCTCGCAGTTGGGAGAGGTGGATTATAGCCGTGTTATTTTCCGTGAGATGGAGACGAACGATACCTGGGCGCGTGACCATGGGGGGATTTCCGTGTTTGATGACGGGGTGCCGGTGGTGTACGATTTTGTGTTCAACGGTTGGGGGATGAAGTTTGCTGCCAACCATGATAATCTGATTACGCGGAAACTGTTTCATGGCAAGACTTTTGCCGATGAAGTGGTTCCTGTCAATATGCAGCCGTTTGTATTGGAAGGCGGCAGTATCGAGTCGGATGGAAAGGGAACTTTGCTGACTACGGTCGAATGTCTATCTTCCGTGAACAGAAACGAATATCTCCAGCAGGAAGAACTGGAAAATTATCTCAAGCAGGTGTTCGGGCTGGACCGTATCCTGTGGTTGGAAAGCGGTTATCTGGCGGGAGACGATACTGACAGTCATGTCGATACGCTGGCGCGTTTTTGCAGTGAGGATACGATAGCCTATGTGCAGTGCACGGATGAGGAAGACGAGCATTTTGCCGAACTCCGGGAGATGGAAGAGGAATTGAAGGAGTTCACGCAGGTAAATGGCGAACCTTATCGGTTGGTTGCTTTGCCGATGGCGGATAAAGTGGAATGGGAAGGTGAGCGTTTGCCGGCTACCTATGCCAATTTCCTGATTATAAACGGGGCGGTGCTTGTTCCGTTCTATAATTCGCCGAAAGATGAAGTGGCGAAAGCGGCCTTGCAGACGGCGTTTCCGGACAGAGAGATTGTAGGTATTAATTGTTTACCGTTAATTAAACAACATGGCTCATTGCATTGTGTGACGATGCAGTACCCGAAAGAATTTATTGTATGAAGATAGGATTGATTCAACAGGCAAATACCTGTGACCGGACAGATAATATAAAGAAACTGAAAAATAGCATCCGGCTTTGTGCCGACGAAGGTGCGGAACTGGTTGTCTTGCAGGAATTGCATAACGGCCTGTATTTTTGCCAGACGGAAGATACGCAGATGTTCGACTTGGCGGAAACGATTCCGGGACCGTCTACGGAAGAGTTCGGGGCTTTAGCAAAAGAGCTGGGCGTGGTTTTAGTACTTTCCCTGTTCGAGCGGCGTGCTCCGGGATTGTATCATAATACAGCCGTGGTGATTGAGAAAGACGGTTCGATTGCCGGAAAATATCGTAAGATGCATATACCGGACGACCCGGCTTACTACGAAAAGTTTTATTTCACTCCCGGCGATTTGGGATTTGAACCGATAGAGACGTCTGTCGGGAAGTTGGGCGTATTGGTTTGCTGGGACCAGTGGTATCCGGAAGCAGCCCGCCTGATGGCGATGAAAGGTGCTGAGATGCTGATTTATCCGACGGCTATCGGCTGGGAGAGCAGTGATACGGAAGAAGAGAAAAAACGTCAGCTGGGTGCCTGGATAACTGTGCAGCGCGGACATGCCGTGGCTAACGGACTTCCGGTGATTACGGTAAACCGTACCGGACATGAGACGGATCCTTCGGGACAGACAAACGGTATCCAGTTTTGGGGAAATAGCTTTGTAGCAGGTCCCCAGGGAGAGTTGTTGGCTGAGTTTCCGAACGACCATGAAGAGGTGCGTGTGGTAGAGATTGATAAAGCACGGAGTGAGAATGTGCGCCGTTGGTGGCCGTTCTTCCGTGACCGTCGTATCGATGCTTTCGGCGGACTGACAGAGCGATTTTTGATATAATATGAAGTTTTGCAATAAAGAAGAAGCTGTCCGGTATATGAATCGATTGGGATTATCCGGGCGGCCTTTTATATTTGTCGTTGATTATAAGCAGGAGCAAGTTTGGGTGGCGGAGCCGGAGGAGGTAGAGCCGGGTGAGGTGTTGTATGATTTGAATGGCGTTACCAATGTGACGTCAAAAGCGGAAGCCTTTCCTGAAAAACATGTTGAATGGGAGACTAATCCGGTTTCTTTTGAAACTTACTCCCGGTCTTTCCGGACAGTGACCGAGCATATTTATGCCGGTAATTCTTATCTGGTCAATCTGACTTGTGCGACTCCGGTACGGACGAACCTGACGTTGAAAGAGATTTTTTATCTTTCCCATGCTCCTTATAAATTATGGGTGAAAGAGCGTTTTGTTGTTTTCTCACCTGAAATATTCGTGCGTATCGAGAATGGATTTATCTATTCTTATCCGATGAAAGGGACGATCGATGCCTCTTTGCCTGATGCGCGGGAACGGATTCTGGCAGACAGAAAGGAGGAGGCGGAACATGCCACGATTGTCGATTTGATCCGTAATGACCTGAGCCAGGTGGCATCGGAAGTGACGGTGTCGCGATACCGGTATATAGATGAGTTGCAGACAAACAGGGGAAGACTGTTGCAAGTCAGTTCAGAAATTAGAGGTAAGCTACCGGAAAACTGGAAAGCCTCATTGGGAGACATACTATTCCGGCTGTTGCCCGCAGGCTCTATCACCGGAGCTCCCAAGAAAAAGACGATGGAGATTATCGGGGAAGCTGAAACATACGAACGGGGATTTTATACCGGGGTTATGGGATATTTTGACGGCCATCGTCTGGACAGTGCCGTGATGATTCGTTTTATCGGGCAGGAGGGAGGAGATTTCCTGTTTAAGAGCGGCGGTGGGATTACTTCCCAAAGCGATTTAGAAAGTGAATATAATGAAATGAAACAAAAAGTATATGTGCCAATTTATTGAAACAATCCGTATCGAGGATGGAAAGGCGGTTAATCTGGCCTTTCATAATTACCGCTTCAACAAGACGCGGAGAGATGTGTTCGAATGTAACTTGCCTGTAAACCTGGCGGATTATATCCAGCCCGGAGATTATTCCGGACGTACCAAATGCCGGGTCGAATATCAGGAGGAAGTGGAGAAGGTGGAATATCTACCTTACACCGTTCGTCCGGTGAATCGTTTGAGACTGGTCACGTCGGACGGGCTGGATTATACTTATAAAAGTGCTGACCGTCAGAAGTTGGATGACTTATTTCGCCAGAAGGGAGATGCGGACGATATCCTGATCGTGCGTGATGGTATCGTGACGGATACTTCGATTGCCAATATTGCTCTATGGAATGGTAGCCAATGGGAGACACCCGAGGTCCCTTTGTTGGAAGGAACGATGCGGGCATCTCTATTAGGAAAGGGGAGGATTGTTCCGGCTGTTATTCGTCCGCAGGATTTGTCCCGTTATTCGTTGGTTCGCTTGTTTAATGCGATGATCGGGTTTGGTGAGGTCGAATTTCCGGTGGAGAACATTATTTAATAATGTAATAAACGGTATTGCTGATACGTGCCTGATATACTTTGTTGTCGTGCATGAGCGAGCATAGAGCCAAACAGAGCTCCGTGTCTTTAAAATTTGTTGCTCGTTGTAATTCAGCAAATGTACTCTTTCCAACCTGACACAAAGTCTCATACAATTGAGAGATGCTATGAGACAACTTTACACTTAGCGTATTCATAAGCTGTTATTTTATAAGTTAATACTATATAGAACCGGCGGTAGAGGGATACTGTCCGGTTCTTTTTTCGAAGACTAAAGTACCAGATATTTTTGTAAGAACCGTCTCTTTTTTTACTGTAACGGTAATTTTTGCTTCTTAAACGTATTATTGGGAAACTGAAATAAAAACGGGCGGTTATCTGTCTTTGGGCAACCGCAGTACGAACCGTATCAGTGCCACGAATACCTTTCCGTATTTTTCCAGTTTGATTTCTCCCACACCACGTATTTCGCTGAACTCTTCCAGGGTAACAGGCTTTTTTTGTACCATATCTTCCAGTGAATCATCGGAAAAGATGATGTAGGCTGGTGTCTGTTCGCGTTCGGCAATCTGCTTGCGGAGTTGCTGGAGCGAGTCGAGCAGCGTTTCTTCGACCGATGCCGATTGGATGGGTTTGATGGGGCGGTATTTGAATTTCGAGTCTTTTCTTCTGAAATAAGTTTTTTCTTCCGGCTCTTTATAGATAGCCATCATCGCTTTCTGTTCACCGAACAATACTTTTCTTCCCAGTGGAGTGACTTTCAGTATTCCGGCATTGACGTAATCGATTTCGATATATCCCAATTGAAGCATCTGGTAAAGATATTCTTTCCATTCTTTATAGGAAAGGTCTTTTCCGGCACCGTATGTTTTTAATTTATCGTATCCTTTTTCTGTGATTTCTGTTTTCTCCGAGCCGCGGAGGATATTAATCAGCATATTCATGCCGACAAATTCACCGGTACGGAAGATGGCGCTTAACGCTTTTTGGACGAGTATGCTGCCGTCGAACCGTTGGGGAGGGTTTTTGCATACATCACAGTTGCCGCAGTCCTGGTCGCTTTCTTCTCCGAAGTAACTGAGGAGGATACGCCGGCGGCAGATGTCCGCTTCACAATAACGGCGCATGCGGTTCAGTTTCTGGAGGTTGGTGTCTTTTTGCCCGCTTTCTTCGGCAAAACGGCGGAGGACGAGCAGGTCGCCTACCGAATAGAACAGCAAGGTGTCGCTTTTCATCCCGTCGCGTCCGGCACGGCCTATTTCCTGGTAGTAGTTCTCGATACTTCCGGGCATATTATAATGTACGACCCAGCGCACATTGCTTTTATCTATTCCCATCCCGAAGGCAACGGTTGCACAGACCACGTTTACCCGATCGTTGATAAAATCATCCTGTGCCTTTTCGCGTTGAACGGGCGGGAGTCCGGCATGATAGGCAACGGCCTTGATCCCGTAAGAAGAGAGTTCTTCTGCCAGGTTCTCGGTACTGTTCCGGCTCATGCAGTAAACGATGCCGCTCTGATGGCGGTGGGCATGGATGAAATGGACGATGGCGGAAGTTTTCTCCTTTTTGTTCAGTCCCCGGCGGATAGTCAGGGACAGGTTCGGACGGTCGAAGGACGAAACGAAAACTTCCGGATCACGCAGCTTCAATTGGGTGACAATGTCGGTACGTGTGACTTTGTCGGCTGTAGCTGTCAGGGCGACGATCGGAACTTTAGGGAACTGTTCTTTCAAAACGGACAGTTGGGTATATTCAGGACGGAAGTCGTGTCCCCAATGTGAGATACAATGGGCTTCGTCGATGGCGATCAGGGATATATCCATACGGGGAAGCAGCCAATGCAGTTCGCCAACCAGTGCTTCGGGCGACAGGTAAAGCAGTTTTATTTTACCCTGGATGCAGAGTTGTTTTATTCTGTGTCGTTCTTCTTCCGGCATCATGCTGTTGAGTGCGGCTGCCGGGATACCGTTGGCAACCAATCCGCCTACCTGATCTTTCATCAGGGCGATCAACGGAGAGATCACGACGGCTGTTCCCGGCATATAAATGGCCGGTAACTGGAAACAAATTGATTTTCCTCCACCGGTAGGCATCAGCACCAGTGAATCCTCTTTCCTCAAAATACGTTGTATGATCTCCGCCTGTAACGGGCGGAAAGAAGTATATCCGAAAAACTTCTTTAGCAGCAACTGTAACTCTTTCATCATCTAAAAATCAATTTACAAAGATAATATATTATTTGATACAATATTCAAAGGTTATTTTTGCTCTTATATTATCGTTTTAGAGAAAGAGGTACGTCTGATTTTATTTAGAGGTAGGTGTAAATTGAATTAGACGTACCTCTAAATTGATTTACACCTACCTCTTTTTATAAAGTATACAGAATGTCTTTCGGAAGTATTCTTATACATTTTAGTAGTTGATTAGGATGATTCCCGTTTTATTTATTACCTTTGCATTCAATTATTTATTTAACGAGCCGCGATGGCTCAACATTATTATTAGATGACATTTGAACAATTAGAACTGATAGAGCCGATACAAAAAGCTCTTACAAAAGAAGGTTATACAATTCCAACCCCTATACAAGCAGAAGCAATTCCCTACGTTTTAGACGGATATGACTTATTAGGTTGTGCACAGACCGGAACAGGTAAAACGGCTGCATTTTCCATTCCTATTATTCAGAATTTGTATAACGAACGTCAGCATGGTAAAGTGCGTGGTATCAAAGCATTGATACTGACACCAACCCGCGAACTGGCTATCCAGATCGGAGAAAGTTTTACGGCATACGGTAAATATACCGGTGTGAGGCATACCGTTATATTCGGTGGTGTAGGACAGAAGCCTCAGACCGATGCGCTCGAACGTGGCGTAGATGTATTGATCGCAACCCCCGGACGTCTGCTTGATTTGATCAACCAGGGATTTATCAGCCTGAAATATCTCGATTATTTTGTATTGGATGAGGCCGACCGTATGCTGGATATGGGATTTATCCATGATATCAAACGTATTTTGCCTTTGTTGCCCAAAAAGCGCCAGTCGCTGTTTTTCTCGGCAACGATGCCGCCGGAGATAGAACGCCTGGCGGGAACGATCCTGCATGAGCCGCAGAAGGTGGAAGTTACTCCGGCTTCATCGACGGTGGATAAGATCGACCAGTCCGTTTATTTCGTGGAAAAGGCGGAGAAGGTAAGCCTGCTGACGCATTTGCTAAAAGATTCTTCTTTGGAATCGGTACTGGTATTCACCCGTACGAAACATGGGGCGGACAAAGTGGCCCGTGTCCTGGCAAAAGCGAATATCGGAGCGGAAGCTATCCATGGAAACAAGAGCCAGACAGCCCGCCAGCGTGCACTGACTAATTTCAAGGACCATACCACCCGTGTACTGATCGCTACGGATATTGCTGCCCGCGGTATCGACGTGGACCATCTTTCGCATGTGATAAATTACGAACTGCCGAATGTGCCGGAAACATACGTACACCGTATCGGACGTACAGGCCGTGCCGGACGCAGCGGTGTCGCTTATTCATTCTGCGATGCAGAGGAAGTGCCGTACCTGAAAGATATCCAGAAGCTGATAGGCAAACAGATACCTGTTGCCGGCGGAAATGAATTTGAAACGGCAGATGTAAAAGCAGCCGTGGCAGAGAAGAAAGAAGCCATCAAGCAGGAATCGAAAAGACGTAATATGTTCGGCAGCAAGCGCGACGGTAGTTTCTGGCGGAATAAGAAGCGGGCTGAGGCGGGAAACCAGAAGACTGCCAAAAAGAAATCATAAAGTACCCGATACTTTGCAGAATTTTAGTATTTTTGCGCAAAGTATGAAATGGAGTATAAATGCCGGAAATAAGAGAGGATACTATAAAACGATTAAATAAGGGAGATACAAAATCATTTGAATTATTGTATTCCACTTACTATGTGTATCTTTGTGCTGTTGCGACTAAATATATTTTTAATTCCGAAACAGCTCGCGAAATAGTAAATGATGTATTTTTAAGTGTGTGGAACAATCGTTCCACACTGACATACCCAGCACAACCCTACCTGATTCGTTCCGTACAGAATCGTTGTCTTAACCACCTTCGTCAGAAACGTATTCAAATGGTTCCGATATCGGATGTGCGGGTAGATTTACTGGATATGCAGGAACAGCAAATTGCGGCTGAATCTCATCCTTTAGCTTATCTGGAGAATAAAGAGTTCGAAGAGAGGATTTATAATGCCATAGACCAATTACCTCTAAAATGTCGTACTATATTTATTGAATACCTTTATCATAATAAAACTTACGAAGAGATTGCTCGGACACATCAGATCTCTACAAGTACGGTACGTGGACAAATAAAAATAGGCTTGGCCAAGCTTAGAGTTCTTTTAGGCGATTTATACCCACTATTTCTACTCTTGTGTGATTTTTCTGAAAAATAATCGTATTTCCTTTAAACGCAATGTTCGTTTCTTGTGTATATAAGAGCAGGTAGCCGAAAAAACGCTGCCTTGAAATAATATGCAAGAAAGAAGGAATGAACATATAGAAGAGCTGGTTTTTGACTATTTAATGGGGGAACTGGCTGAGGATCAAAAACAAGAACTGCTCGCTTGGTTGCAAGCTGATAAGGAAAATAAAAAGTTGTTTTCTGAGATGACAGATAGATGGGCTATTGCTCATGTTCCTCTTTTTGACTTGAACAAGAAAAGTGATTTCAAAAAGAACTTTGATTTTTTAAATGTTTCCGATTGTATACGATCGAAGAAACAGAAAGTCCTGAATTTCTGGATAAGAGGTGTTGCCGTAATTTTGCTGGCATTAACCATAGGTAGTCTGTCGTATTATGCCGGAATTCAACATAAATATGTAGAGGATTTGCAAGCCTTTGAGACGGTCATACCGATGGGGGCACGCTCAAAGATTATTTTACCCGACCGTTCTGTCGTTTGGATGAACGCAGGTTCCTCTTTGAAATACACTACTGCTTACGGAGATGAAAAACGTGAAGTCTGGTTGAGCGGAGAGGCCTATTTTGAGGTTGAGCCGGATTCGTTGGTTCCGTTTTATGTTAATTCCGAGGATATTGATGTAAAGGTTTTAGGTACGAGTTTTAATGTGAAGGCATACGATGACGACGACGAGGTTTCGGTGACTTTACTTTCTGGAAAAGTCGATGTGCGTGCAGCATGTCCGGGAGATAAAAACGGAATTCAAGATGCAATATTATTCCCGGATCAGATGTTGCGATACGACAAGAAAACCCATCTGATGAAAACGATGACCGTAAAAGCTTCGGATGCTTGTTTGTGGATAGACGGTTATATGAAATTTACTGATTTATCATTTGCTAGAATAGCAAAAGAATTGGAGCGAAAGTATGATGTTCGCATAACGATATTGAGCGAGGTGTTGAAGAAAGAGATCTTTTCAGGAAGTTTTTCAGCAGATTATAGTTTATCTCATATTTTAAAGGAGATAGATGTGGAGAAGAAATACAAATGGTCTAGAAAAGGAAACAATATAATAATTGTGGATAGATAATTTTAAACAGATATAATTGTATAATCTTAATTTTTGTGATTTATGAAAGTAACCAAATGGGGAAAAACTTGTAGATTAGCGATTGCAGTTAGTGTTTTTGGTGGGTTACCATTAACTACGGAAATGTTATCAGCTACGGAATTGCAGACCGCTTATTTATCTGTGCAAATGGAGAGCGCTACGCTTCGGGAACTTTTCGATTTGATCGAAAAACGATTTCACTATTCTTTTCTGATCAGGAATAATGATATTAACCTGGAAGAGAAGATACGGCTGGATGTCGATAAAATGTCAGTAGAGGAAATACTTACTAATGCGTTAAAAAATCAGCATGCTGATTTTTTTATAAACGACAAGAGAATTGTCGTTTATAAAAAAATATCTAAACCTGTATCTGATAAAAATACAATACTTCCCGGTATTCAACAATCTAAGGGACAGGTAAAAGGACAGGTCATAGATGCGGTGACCGGAGAGCCAGTTATCGGTGCAAGTATTATTGAAAAAGGAACTACGAACGGAGGGATAACGGATATCAATGGTAATTTTTCTTTAAAATTAGCCGGAAATGAAAATACTATACAGATATCTTATATAGGCTATATTACACAAACGATCAAAGTCACCTCTGATAGAATGTTATATGTTAGATTGAAAGAAGATACTCAAGCTTTAAGTGAAGTTGTTGTTGTTGGATATGGAGTTCAAAAAAAAGAAAATTTGACAGGGGCTGTTTCTATGGTTTCTATGTCGGAAGCTTTAGGAGATCGCCCGGTGACAAATGTAGGGACGGCTTTACAAGGAACAGTTCCTGGTTTGGTTATAACTGGAGATGCTATTCCCGGTAAATCGAAAACTTTTAATATTCGTGGAACAACCTCTATTAACGGTGGAGGGCCTTTAATACTTGTCGATAATGTTCCTGCGGATATCGATTTAATCAATCCTGAAGACATCGAATCTGTATCAGTATTGAAAGATGCGGCTTCTGCTGCTATTTACGGGGCCCGTGGTGCTTTTGGAGTTGTTTTGATCACAACAAAGAAGGCTAAAAAGAATAGTCGGTTACAATTGAATTATAATAATAATTTCGGATTTATAAAAAGTATCAATAGACCGGAACAGGCTTCGATTATAGATATTTTGGAAACCCATTTGGCTTGGGATAATGATGGTAAATATTTCTCGGAAGGACAAAATCTGGCCGATTGGATTGGATATGTGAAAGAATATAATGCTAATCCGTCAGCCTTTCCTGAAAATGGGATATATACTCCGGAAGGAGAAAATATATATTATTATCTGAAAGACAATGATCCGCAGGGGGCCGTACTCGATAAATACGGTTTTCAACAAACCCATAACGTATCAGCAAGCGGAGGAGGTGAAAAAATTACCTATCGTATTTCTTTAGGTTACACAAACCATGAGGGACCTCTGATTACTGATAAGGATAACTATAGCCGTATCAATATGTCGTCATATATCAGTGCTGATATAACTTCCTGGCTGAATCAATCATTGGATGTCAGGTATGCCAATGGGAAACGCTCTAATGTAGAAGCTGATGCCGGTGTGTATAAAACGAACCTGCCTCGTTTTTATCCGCAAGGTGAAATGGTTCGGAGTAATGATCCCAATGGTCCGGCTTATCCGGTAAATACTCCGGAAAATTATATTTTGCTGAAGGATCCGGTGCGATATAAAAATGAAAATCCCCGTATCTTTTCCCGCACACAACTAACGCCTTTTAAAGGTTTTGATGCTGTATTCGAGTATACATTCGATAAAGCCAGTAATGATAAAAAAAATTACAGTAGTCCATTTCAAATGACTAACGATCAGATGGGGTTACTTTGGTCGAATAATCCAGCTGGAGGGCGATACAGGCAAGATAAAACTTCTATTGATTATAATGCGATCAATACGTATGCTACTTATCAGTTTGATTTGAAAGAACAGCATAACTTTAAAGTGATGGCTGGTTATTCACAGGAATCACGTGATTATGAACTAGTCTGGGTTCAGCGAGATGAAATGATCAATCCGGATATGCCTTCGCTTAGTGGAGCAACTGGCGAAATTCAAACAAAAGATCAGTTTAAGCAATATGCGATACGTAGTGGCTTCTTCCGTGCGAATTATGATTATTGCGGACGTTATTTGGTAGAAGTAAATGGACGTTATGACGGTTCTTCTAAATTTCCTAAAAAATCACGATTTGGATTCTTCCCTTCTTTTTCATTGGGTTGGCAAGTTGGTCAGGAGAAATGGATGAAGTGGAGTGAAGAGTGGTTGAATGAACTGAAAGTACGTGGGTCCTGGGGACAGGTTGGTAATCAGGCTATTGATGAATATGCCTACACTCCCTTGATGGATTCAAAACAGTCTTTTTGGTTGATTGACGGCAAACGTCCGATAACACTTAATTCTCCGGGATTGGTACGTAATGATTTTACCTGGGAAGTTGTCGAAACATTGGATATCGGTATAGACTTTAAAGCGTTTAATAACCGTCTTACCGGAATTTTTGATTGGTATCAGCGTGATACGAAAGGTATGCTTATGCCCGGTGCGGAGTTTCCCAGTGTAGTGGGAACGGAAGCTCCGGAACAAAATGCTGCCGATTTGCGGACAAAGGGATGGGAAATTGCGATTAATTGGCGCGATCATATTGGTGATTGGGGATATAATGTTGGTTTTAATCTTTATGATTCGAAGACTAAAATTACTAAATATGATAATGCGGCTGGATTATTTTATGACCAAAACAGTGCTCAAGATGCAAAACGTTACCGTGAAGGTATGGATTTGGGTGAAATTTGGGGATATGTAACAGAACGTTATTATACAATAGACGACTTTCAAGACGGTTGGCAAAATGGCATTTGGAAATTGAAAGATGGGGTAACAACTATCAAAGGTAATAATAATATCCGTCCGGGTGATATCATGTATAAGAATCTTCGGGATGATCCGGATAATGAGAGTGTAAATCAAATAGATAATGGACGGGATAATGTGAATGATCCTGGAGATCGCACTATTATTGGTAATGAAACGCCACGCTTTCAATTCGGTACAACTTTGGGAGTTAATTATAAGGGTATCGATCTTTCGGTGTTCTTACAAGGAACGGGTAAACGTGATGCATGGTTGAGTGGTGACCTTCGTTTTCCGCTTTCTTTAGGATCATTTGGTACCGTGTATTCTCATCAACTGGATTTCTGGAAACCTGTAGATCCGGAAAACGGAAATTGGAATCCTGTTAATCCTGATGCAGAATTTCCACGTTTATATGATGAGAGTAAAAATGCGGGTTCAAATAATCGCATACAAACCAAGTATCTGGTTAATGCTGCCTATTTGCGTTTGAAAAATATAACTTTAGGATATACATTACCGAATTTTTTGGTTTCTAAGGTTAGTTTATCTAATGCAAAAATATTTTTTTCTGCAGAAAATATCCATACGTGGGATAAACTTCCTAAAGGATATGATCCGGAGCGTCTGAGATGGGGATATCCTTTCTATGCAACTTATTCATTTGGTATTAATGTAACTTTATAATTTGATTGAAATGAAAAAAATATATTATATAATATCTGTTATTTTATCTTTGTCTTTAGGGGCTTGTAATAATGATTTTTTGGAAAAATATCCGATTGAATCTCAAACTGAAGCTACAGCATTTAAGACATATGATAATTTTAAAACTTATGCTTGGTCTCTTTATTCCATATTTGACAATGCTGAGAAAATAAATGGGGTAGATAATAAAAATAATTTTGTTCAATCTCTCATAACTAATTTTGGACGGTATGAAGGTGACTTTAAGGCTGGGTATTTATCAACTTATTCGACGACGGAGAATAATCCCTACAGAAATCAAACAGCAACGACTCCATCCAATGGCGGTGGTTGGGATTTTCAATATATACGGAAAATAAATCTGATGATCGATAATGTTGATAAATCGGATATGAATGAAACGGATAAGGAACATTGGCGTTCGGTCGGTTACTTTTTCCATGCTTACAATTATTTGGAATTGGTTTCCCGTTTTGGAGATGTACCTTGGATAGATAAAGTATTAGGTGAAGCCGATGTAGATATTATATATGGTAAACGTACTCCTCGTAAAGAGGTTACGAATAAAATTTTAGAGCGTTTGCAATATGCTGAACAGAATATTAAGAAAGAGGGTGATGGTCCTAACACAATAAATATTCATGTAGTTCGTGCTCTTATGTCTCGTTTTTGTCTTTTTGAGGGTACATGGCGTAAATATCATGGTTTGGGGAATGAGGCCGAATTCTTATCGGAGGCAATTCGAGTATCTTTAGAATTGATGAGAGCATTTCCTTCTGTAGATGATAATTATGATGCCTTGTTATGTAGTGATGATTTGAGTAAGTATGAAGGTATTATTCTTTATAAGGAATATGCAAAAGATATCCTATTGAATTCTGTAGGACATACTGAACGAACATCTTCTGGTAAATATGAGATGCATAAAGCAACAGTGGAGATGTATTTGTGTTCGGATGGAAAAACTATTTCTAATAGTTCTGTTTATGATGGTGATAAAAGTATGTACGATGAATTTCGTAATCGTGATCTCCGCTTATTGATGCAAGTAGTTCCGCCATATTTTATGACTAATGGTGTAAATCTTGATTTTTCCCTGAATGGAACAAAGAATGCATCAATTTATGCCGGAGATGACAACGTTAATGAATATGTAGAACTTATCAAAGAAATTTTACCTAATAATGGAGCGAAGCGTCTTCCGGTCTTTAACTGGTCGGGTACAATGAATTGGATGTCTCCGAATGTAAATGGACCGGGACAAGCTCCAATGGGATCGCGCTCTGGATATTTTATGTGGAGACATTATAATTTGTGGGATGCAAACAGTAATATGTCTGCTGTTAATACTTGTGATAAACCTTTATTCTATATCGAAGAAGTTTTATTGAATTATGCGGAGGCTATGTTTGAAAATGGGCTGTTCACACAGCAGGTTGCAGATGCGACAATAAATAAATTGCGTAAACGTGCTGGTGTAGCGGATATGAAAATATCAGAAATAGGTACCGATTTTGATCCTCAGAGAGATATGACGGTAGATCCTGTTTTATGGGAAATTCGTAGAGAACGAATGGTAGAGTTGATGGGGGAAGGTTTTGGTTTCCAGGATATCAGACGTTGGAAAAAAGGTCCTTGGTACATAAATAGAGATCAAATGGGAGTTTATATTAATAAAGAAGATTATCGGAATGTTAAAGGAGAGATTGTATCGGCTTGGACTAAACTTAAACTTGTGGATCGGAATGGTACAGAAGTAAATGGAAATGAAGGATATTTGCAGCGTTTTGTAAATCCTGCCAAATTGGGAAAAGGTTGGAAAGATCAGTATTATTTATTCCCAATTCCTTTGAATGATTTATCTTTGAACACAAATCTGGTTCAAAATCCGGGATGGAATTAATTTAATTATATAGAGATCATGAAAAAAACAAATTTATTATTGACTTCCTCTTTCTTGAGTGTGTTTCTGGTTTCCGGATGCACAAAGGAAAAAGAATCCAAGCAGCCTAATATTATCTACATTCTGGCAGACGATTTGGGGTATGCGGAATTGGGTTGCTACGGGCAACAACAAATCGAGACGCCGAATATAGACAAGTTGGCGGAGCGTGGTATGCGTTTTACACAAAACTATGCAGGTACAGCAGTTTCGGCTCCGTCGCGTTGCATTACTTTTACAGGTTTGCATAGTGGGCATGCTTATATTCGCGGAAATGATGAAATGCGCGAACGCGGTGAAGTCTGGAGCCATGAAGCGATGCTGGCCGATTCGACATTGGAAGGGCAACGTCCTTTATTAGCCGGAACCGTAACGATTCCCTCCGTCCTTAAAGAAGCCGGCTATACGACCGGATGTATCGGTAAATGGGGGTTGGGATATCCAGGTTCGGAAGGAACACCTAATAAAATGGGGTTTGACTTCTTTTATGGGTATAATTGCCAACGTCAGGCGCATACTTATTACCCACCATTCCTTTACCGGAATGAGGTGAGGGAGTATCTTCCCAATCATTTGTTGATTCCGGGCACGAAGCTGGATGAAGGAGCAGATCCTTATGATGAAAAGAGCTATGATAAATATACCCAGAAGGTATATAGTTGTGATCTGATGTATGATGAAATTATTAAATTTGTGGAGCGTAGCAAGGATGAGCCTTTCTTTTTGGCATGGACTACTCCACTACCGCATGTACCGTTACAGGCTCCGGAGCGATGGGTGAAACATTATGTCGATAAGTTCGGGACAGAAGAACCTTATGTCGGAAATAAGGGTTATTTTCCTTGCCGTTATCCTCGGGCAACCTATGCGGCGATGATCAGTTACTGGGATGAGCAAATCGGTGGACTTGTAAAGAAGCTGAAAGAGTTGGGTATTTATGAGAATACGGTTATTGTTTTTACAAGCGATAACGGCCCGACGTTTAATGGTGGTAGCGATTCTCCTTGGTTTGATAGTGCTAAGCCCTTTAAATCGGAAGCCGGATGGGGTAAAGCTTCTATCCGTGAAGGTGGAATCCGTGTCCCGATGATTGTCACTTGGGAAGGAAATATCAAACCGGGTACGACGAGTGATCATATCTGTGCATCCTGGGACGTAATGCCGACGGTTTGTGAATTGGCTGGTATTGCTTCTCCTCGGACAGACGGTATTAGTTTTGTTCCTGAATTAATCGGGAAGAAACAACCAGAACATGAGTATTTATATTGGGAGTATCCCGAGGGAGGCGGATCGAAAGCTATCCGTATGGGTAAATGGAAAGGATTGCTCCTGAATATAAAGAAAGAAGGAGAAGGCAATATGATGTTGTTCGATTTGGAGAAAGATCCAAGAGAACAAGTGAATGTAGCTGCTGATTATCCGGAAATTATCAGTACGATGCGGGAAAAGATGAAAGAAGCGCATGAAGAACCGATAATTAAAAGATTTGCAATGTAGCTCTTTTAACGGATTTATTTATACATTTGTCGGGACAGATATTTTTTATCTGTCCCTGCTTATATTCTATAATACCTATGAAGGACACGAAATTACTGATGGCTTGCGGTTTATTATGTGTGGTAAACAGCAGCATGGCTGTAACGAAAAAAACTTCGGCACAACCGAACATTATTTTGATAAATATTGACGACCTTGGATGGGCCGATGTCGGATATAACGGAAGTGTATATTATGAAACTCCTCATATTGACAGGCTTCATAAAATTGGAGTCAGTTTTCAGAATGCCTATGCCGGAGCAGCTAACAGTGCTCCCAGCCGGGCTTGCCTGATGACTGGACTGAATACTCCCCGTCATGGTATCTACACCGTTGCTCCTGCCGAACGTGGCAAAGCGGAAGACCGCAAACTTATTCCTTGTGAAAATAAAAAAGTGCTGGACGATTCGACTTGGCTTTTACCACAGGCATTACGTGCAGCCGGATACCAGACCTGCCATGTGGGAAAATGGCATGTCACGGCCGACCCTTTGAAGAATGGCATGGAGGTGAATATCGGAGGCTATGAGGGCGGACACCCGAAAAGCTATTTTTCTCCTTATAAGAACCCGAATTTGACAGATGGGCCTGAGGGTGAATACCTAATGGACAGGCTTGCCTCGGAAGTGGTTCGGTACATAGATACGGTAAGTCGTGAACGGCCTTTTTTCTTGTATTATGCTACTTATGCAGTTCATACACCTTTGCAAGCAAAACCGGAATTGATAGAGAAATATAAACGGAAACCAGCAACGAAAGCTCATAACAATCCGGTTTATGCGGCGATGGTCGAGAGTATGGATACCGGTATCGGGCGTGTGCTCGATGCGGTCGAAAAGAATGGGCTGTCGGAAAATACGTTGGTTGTTTTCACTTCGGATAACGGAGGTGTCTACCATATTTCACGTCAATGGCCGCTGCGGGCCGGAAAAGGTTCTTTTTATGAAGGAGGAATACGAGAGCCGTTTATTCTCTATATGAAAGGGAAATATGAAGGGGGAATCACTCGTACAGAGCCGGTTTCGCAGTTGGATTTGTATCCGACCTTGGTTCATTTGGCTGGGGCCGATCCGATAATAACTCCCGATGGCGAAGATTTGTTGCCATTGCTGGACGAGGGAAAAACGACTTATTTGAATGACCGGACGCTTTACTGGCATTTTCCCGCTTATCTAGAGGCGGGAGGACATCCGAATGAAGGACGTGACCAGTTATTCCGTTCACGCCCCGTTTCCGTAATCCTTCAAAAAGGTTGGAAATTAATTGAGAATTATGAAGACGGTACTTTGGAATTGTATGACCTGAATCAGGACCCGTCTGAGAAGCAGGATGTTTCTGGTAAATATCCCGATAAAACCGTTCAATTATATGAACAGCTGAATGTCTGGAAGAAGGAGACTAACGCTCCTGTTCCGGATCGTTTGAACCCATTGTATAAACCTGAAAACAAGAAATAACCAGTATGAAAGTAAAAGGATTTAATTTGAATTGTCTGATTGCCGGATTGGCTTTTCCGGCATCAACTATTGCACAAGCTACTCCGCAACAGCCCAACGTCGTAATCATTGTAGCCGACGATTTAGGGTATGGCGATTTGAGTTGTTACGGAGCCACCCGTATACAGACTCCGGGTATGGACCGGATAGCAAACGAAGGATTGCGTTTTACGCAGGGATATTGTACGGCAGCGACTTCCACGCCCAGCCGTTATTCGCTTCTGACCGGGTTATATCCCTGGACGAATAAGGATGCAAAAATCCTTCCCGGTAATGCCGCTCTGATTATCAATACGCAGCAAGTCACTTTGCCGAAGGTCATGAAACAGGCCGGCTATGTGACCGGCTCGGTCGGTAAATGGCATCTGGGACTGGGTGACGGAGCGGTAGACTGGAATGAAACGGTTTATCCCGGAGCCAAGGAAGTGGGATATGATTATTCGTTCATCCAAGCAGCGACCAACGACCGTGTGCCTTGCATCTTTATCGAAAACGGGAAAGGAGTCGGACTGGAACCGAATGACCCGCTGTATGTCAGTTATAAGCATAATTTCCCCGGTGAACCTACCGGAAAAGATAACCCTGAACTACTCCGGATGCATCCGAGTGTGGGACATGCCGGTTCGATTGTAAACGGTGTGCCGCGTATCGGTTTCCAGAAAGGCGGTAAGGCTGCCCAGTGGAAAGATGAAGATATGGCTGAGTTATTCCTGGAGAAAGCCAAAGGCTTTTTGAAAGACAATAAAGATAAACCTTTCTTCCTGTATTACGGATTGCACCAGCCGCATGTGCCCCGTGTACCGAATCAGAAGTTTGTCGGTAAATCCGGTATGGGACCTCGCGGAGATGTCATCCTGGAAGCTGACTGGTGTGTGACTGAATTTCTGAAAGAACTGGATAAACTGGGATTGACGGAGAATACTCTGATTATTCTGACCAGCGATAACGGTCCCGTATTGGATGACGGTTATCAGGACCAGGCTGTCGAAATGGTTGGCAATCATAAGATGGCTGGCCCTCACCGCGGAGGAAAGACCAGCTTGTATGACGGCGGTACCTGCATCCCGTTCCTGTTGCGTTGGCCAGCGGTTGTAAAACCGGGAGTATCCGATGCATTGGTTTGCCAGATGGATTTGCTGGCTTCATTGGCTGCATTGACCGGGCAGACGTATTCGGATAAGACGGACAGCCAGAACACTTTGCCCGTCTTTTTGGGAAAAAGCGACCAGGGACGTAAGGAACTGGTGACGGAAGGTTATTTCAATTATGCTCTCCATCAGGGCGACTGGGTGATGATTCCACCGTATCCCAGCTATTATGACGACCCTGACGGTACCGGTTTTTCGGGATTGGGAAATTGTTACCAGTTATATAATGTAAAGGAAGATGTCGGACAGAATCATAACTTGGCGGATAAAGAACCTAAACGGTTGCGCCAAATGATGATGACCTTCGAGAAGCTGAAAAGGGAGACCGGAAAGATTACAAACTATTAATAGATTAAAATGATTGACTCTTTTTTTCTAAACATATTTGAGAAGTTGATTAAATATTATAAATTTGCCCACTTAACATAAAATACTAAATAAAGAACATGGAAAACACTCGTCGTTCCTTTCTTAAGAAAATGACTGCCGCCGGAGTTGGTGCAGCAGGTTTGGCTATGGCAGGTACTGCTTCGGCCACTACAGTAGCAGGTTCTTCAGAACCTCAGAAGAAAAAAACAGCCGGAAAAGATGACGGCAAACTGCGTTTCGGATTTATCGGAACAGGTTCACGCTGCCATGAGCACATCAATAATGTGCTGGCTATCCCGGGAAATAAGATTGTTGCTATTTGCGATATCCAGCAAGGCCCGATCGACCGTACATTGAAACACATCGCTAAATTCAACGTGGATGCCCCGAAAGTGTATAAAGGTGGCGAACGTGAATTTGAAAAGATGTTGAACAATGAAGAGTTCGACTGCGTGATTATTGCCAGCCCGTGGGAATGGCACGTACCGATGTCGGTTGCAGCCATGAAAGCCGGTGTTCCTTATGTTGGCGTAGAAGTTTCTGCTGCCAATACGCTGGAAGAATGCTGGGATTTGGTTAACGTATCGGAAGCAACAGGCAGCCATCTGAATATCATGGAAAATGTTTGTTATCGTCGTGACTGCATGGCTGCTTTGAACATGGTTCGCGAAGGTTTGTTCGGTGAGTTGCTGCACGGTGGTTGCGGTTACGAACATGACTTGCGTGAAGTGAAGTTCAATGACGGTAAAAACTATAACTATGTACCGGGTAGCGGTGACTTGCGTATGGGCCCGACAGCTTTTGCTGAAGCTCAGTGGCGTACACAGCATTCTGTAACACGTAATGGTGATATTTACCCGACTCACGGTATCGGACCGATTGCAAACTGCATGGACATCAACCGTGGTAATCGTTTCCTTTCTCTGTCTGCTATGGCAACTCAGTCTCGCGGATTGCATAAGTTTATCGTAGACAATGGCGGTGAAAACCATCCCTTGGCAAAAGTTCGTTTCAACCTGGGTGATATCGTAACTTCTATGATTAAATGTGCGAACGGCCAGACGATCATCGTTACACACGATACAAACTCTCCTCGTCCTTACTCTTTGGGATTCCGTGTACAGGGTACTGAAGGTTTGTGGATGAACGATGGCAACCATGTATATGTACAGGGTAAATCCAAACCTCACCGTTGGGATGACTCTGACGAATGGTTCAAGAAATATGACCATAAGCTGTGGGCTCAGCTGGATGCCCAGGCAAAAGAAGCCGGTCACGGTGGTATGGACTTCATCATGATGTACGACCTGATCGATGCCATCAAGAATAAGAAACCGGCTCCTATGGACTGCTACGATGCAGCTGCATGGAGTGCTATCTCCGGTTTGTCTGAAATGTCTATCGCCCGTGGCGGTGCATTGGTTGACTTCCCCGACTTTACACGCGGACAGTGGATTCACCGTAAACCGGCATTCGGCATGTAATTGATAAGTAAGCGATAAAAAAACAAAAGGCTATCGGGATTCCGGTAGCCTTTTTTATATAATAGCACAGTAGTCCTACTGTTGGTCACACTACTGTGTCAGTATAGCTAGCACAGTAGTGCTGGTAATATTGACACAATAGTGCTAATAGTGTTGGGGAGGTAATTGTTTAAACTGTTACGAGTAAGAATTCGGAATGTGGAGTATTGAATACAAAATAAAAGTATCTATCTTTGTAAAAACAGAGATAAAATGCGTTTAAATAAGAAAGACATACAATCGATTGTCCGTGTAGCAAAAGAAATTTATGGGGAAGGTGTCGAAGTTTATCTGTTCGGTTCACGAACAGATAACGAGAAACGTGGTGGAGACATTGATCTGTTAGTACGTACTACATCCGAAAAGAAAGGTGTCTTAGCTCGTATACGCATGATTGCTCGGCTGAAACAATTTTTAGGCGATCAGAAAATCGATGTGATAGGCGACCATGAAGAATCGTTGGTTGCAAAGGAGGCATTAATAACAGGTATACGATTAATATGACAAATCGAAAACAGGAATTGATGGAACGATTGAGTCGTGAATTTGATATTTGCGACCGGCACATTCAACGCATAGATGAGGCTTTAGAGGCTATGCATACGGATATCCCTATGTCTGTTGATAGCTATACGAATTTGGATGAGAACCAAATCCGTTGTATGGATCAGTTTATTTTTCGTTTCTCCAAACTACAGGATGCTATGGGGGCTAAGATTTTCCGATATGTGTTGGAGTATTTGGATGAAGATGTTTCTGCTTTGCCAATGCGGGATATTCTAAATCTTTTGGAGCGTTATCATTTTATAGATAGTGCAGATGAGTGGGGATATATTCGGGAATTGCGTAATGAGATTGCCCATGATTATCCATTGATGGAAAATGATATTGTTTCTGTATTGAATGAATTAATATCCAAGGTGCCAATATTAAAAAGTATTTATAAACGAATGAAAGCTGCTGTCTGAGAGAAGATAGTCAGGATTTAATAAAACGGAATTTAGAAATAAAACGTCCCGCATCTAAACTATCAAATTTGGATGCGGGACGTTTTATCTTTTGTTTTTTTAGTCTAACTCTTTCAGCCAAAGTGTCGCCATGGCATCGCTCGGCATACGCCAGTCGCCACGGGGGGAGAGGCTGACGGAACCTACTTTCGGGCCGTCCGGCAGGCAACTACGTTTGAACTGCTGCTGGAAGAAACGGCGGAAGAAGGTGTGGAGCCATTTCCGGATGGTCTCTTTGTCGTAACTGCCACCGAAAGCCTGTTGTGCCAGGAAATAAATCTTGGCGGGGGAGGAGCCGAAACGGAGGAAATGGTAGAGGAAGAAGTCGTGGAGTTCGTAAGGGCCTACGAGGTCTTCCGTTTTCTGTTTGATGTTTCCGTTTTCGTCGGCGGGTATCAGTTCGGGACTGATTGGAGTGTCGACGATATCCAGCAATGTAGCACGTGAGGCTTCATCCACCCGGTTGTGGGCAACCCATTCTACCAGGTATCTGACAAGCGTCTTGGGGATACTGCCGTTTACACCGTACATCGACATGTGATCTCCGTTGTAGGTAGCCCAGCCAAGGGCCAGTTCGGAAAGGTCGCCGGTACCGATGACCAGGCCGTTTTCCTGGTTGGCTACGTCCATCAGGATTTGGGTGCGTTCGCGGGCCTGGCTGTTTTCGTAGGTCACGTCGTGAACCGATGGGTTGTGACTGATATCTTTGAAATGCTGGAGGCAGGCATCCTTGATGGAGATTTCCTTTAATGTGACACCCAGTGAACGGATAAGGTCGCAAGCGTTGGTGTAGGTGCGGTCTGTCGTTCCGAAGCCGGGCATGGTGATGCCGAGTATCTGGTTGCGTGGGATATTCAGGGCATCGAATGTCATGACGGTTACCAGCAATGCCAGTGTGGAATCGAGTCCGCCGGAGATACCGACTACCGCTGTCCGGGAGTGTGTGTGGACGATACGTTTAGCCAGTCCGGCTACCTGTATTTGGAAAATCTCTTCGCAACGTTCCTTCAGTGCGTCGCCGGAAGGGGTGAACGGATGCGGGTCGACAGAGCGGGTCAATACCGGCTGGCCGGAGTTTTCAGACAGGGCGAACGGGATTGTTATTGTTTCACCCCCCAGCAGGGTGGAGGCGCCGTGCATGAAGCTAGTATTTACCTGGCGGTCGTTTTGCAGGTTCTCGATGTCAATTTCACTGATGACGAGTTGTTCCTGCATGGTGAAGCGTGGGGATTCTTCCAATAGAGTGCCGTTTTCTGCAATGATCCCGTTGCCGGCAAAGACAAGGTCGGTGCTGGATTCTCCGAAACCGGCGGAGGCATAGACATACCCTGCCATGCAGCGGGCGGACTGCTGGCATATCAGCGAACGGAGGTAATGATGTTTTCCGATCAGTTCGTTGCTGGCGGATATATTGACAAGGATATTGGCTCCTTCCATCGCCAGTAAGGAACTGGGGGGGATGGGAACCCACAGGTCTTCGCATATTTCGATGCCGACTTTTACCTGTCCGGCGGTGAAGAGCAAGTGGCTGCCCAACGGATATGTTCTGTCTCCGATTGAGACGGTCTTGTCCCGTAATTCGGTGGCGGAAGTGAACCAGCGTTGTTCCTGGAACTCCTTGTAGTTCGGTATGTATGTTTTGGGGACTACGCCTAATATCTTTCCGCTCTGGAAAGCTACGGCGGCATTTATCAGTCTGTTTTCCGTCACTAACGGGGCGCCTGCGATTGTGAGGGTATTCAGGTCGGCGGTGTCGCTGACCAGTTTCAATAAGGCTTGTTCTGCATTTTTCAGCAAAGCCTGCTGGGCGAACAGGTCCAGGCAGGTATAAGCCGTTACCGACATTTCGGGGAAGGCAATGATTTGTACGCCTTTGTCCGAAGCCTGGCGCATCAGGCCTTCCATCTGCTGAATATTATAAAAACAGTCTGCCACCTGTACGTGTGGGACGGCTGCTGCTACTTTTACGAATCCGTAGTTCATATGAGTTTATTTTTATAGGATAATATTAGATGATGCAGACCAGCGCAGATTAAATATCTTCTTTGAACCATGATTCAATCTCCTTTTCCATATCTTCGTTAGTGATGTATTCTCCGCGTTCAATCTCTTTTTCAGATTCCGTGATTGCTGCAATCATCTCCTCTTGGGAGTTGATGACACAGGGGCGGGGAGTTTTTCCCTTATCAGATAAGCGAACTCGGATGTTTTTGAAGAAATGTTTCATTTCTGTTTCAGTGACACCTGCCCCTTCGGCTAGTTCTTGTTCTGCCGAGTTTATTTCTTTATTGGCATCTTCGATACTAAACGCAATAGGAGATAACATCGCATCTTTTTCCTTTTGTCGTGTTGCCGTCATAACGTAAACTCCTTTCTTATATAATGATGGTCCAAAGGTATATAATTCTCCGGGAATATAAAAGAAGGGAAGCTATACTTCACAGCATGCTCCCCTTGCAAACACAAAACAATCAACAAAAAACTACTGTCTGAGTGAGATGATAAGATAAGCCGGGATGCTTTGGAGGGACACCCCGGCTCAAGGAATGTGTGGTCTTATCGGATAAACAATAATTCGCGATACTTCGGCAACGTCCACATCTGGTCGTCTACTACCAGTTCCAGTTTGTCGATGTGGTAGCGGATTTCTTCCAGCATTGGGACAATGGTGTCGTGGTAGGCGATTGCCTTTTCGCGTTCGCTTTCGATTTTGTTGGCGACCTTGCGGGCTTTGACCATTTCGTCTACCTTTTCCTTGATGAAGTTGGTGCGGCAGGCGATGTCTTCGATAATCTCCAGGTTACGGGCGGAGAGGACGGAGGCTTTTTCTGCCGGGAAGAGGTCCTTCATCTTATATACGTTGTCAATCAGCGAAGACTGGTAGCGGGTGGCGATAGGGATGATATGGTTCATCGTCAGGTCGCCCAACACGCGGGCTTCGATTTGGATTTTCTTGGTGTACGTCTCCCATTTTACTTCGTTGCGGGCTTCTAGTTCCTTGTGGGTCATGACGCCGGTCGATTCGAACATCCGGATACTGCTTTCCTTCAGGTAGTTGTCGAAGATGAGCGGTACGCTGGTTTCGCAATCCAGACCGCGGCGACGGGCTTCTTCTTTCCATTCATCGCTGTAACCATTGCCGTCGAAGTGGATGGCTTTGCAGGCTTTGATGTCTTTGCGGAGGACTTCCAGGATGGCGGCGAATTTCTCTTTGCCGGTGGCAATCTTTGCGTCTACTTCGGCTTTGAAGAGTTTCAACTGTTCGGCCACGGCAGCATTGAGGGCGAGCATGGCAGACGCGCAGTTGGCTTCGGAACCTACGGCACGGAACTCGAAACGGTTGCCGGTGAAGGCGAAAGGCGAAGTACGGTTGCGGTCGGTATTGTCAATCAGCAACTCGGGGATGCGGGCGATGTCGAGCTTCATGCCTTGTTTGCCGGCCAGCATCAGGTCTTCGGGCTCGCTTTTTTCAAGGTGCTCCAATACCTGCGACAGCTGCGTGCCGAGGAAGCTGGAGATGATGGCGGGAGGTGCTTCGTTGGCTCCCAGGCGGTGGGCGTTGGTGGCACTCGAGATGCTGGCTTTCAGCAGTCCGTTATGACGGTAGACGGCCATGAGCACGTTTACTACGAAGGTGATGAAACGGAGGTTGTCTTCCGGTGTCTTGCCCGGACCCATCAGGCCGATGCCGGTGTCGGTGCCCAGCGACCAGTTGTTGTGCTTGCCCGAGCCGTTGACACCCTTGAAGGGCTTTTCATGCAACAGGACACGGAAACCGTGCTTGCGGCTGATTTTACGCATCAGCGCCATGACCAGCAGGTTGTGGTCGTTGGCGAGGTTGCATTCCTCGAAGATAGGGGCTAGCTCGAACTGGTTCGGGGCCACTTCGTTATGACGGGTTTTCAATGGGATACCCAGTTTGAGGGCCTCTATTTCCAACTCTTTCATAAATTCCATGACGCGGGTGGGGATGGCACCGAAGTAATGGTCCTCGAGCTGCTGGTTTTTGCTGCTCTCATGGCCCATCAGCGTACGTCCGCTGAGCAACAGGTCGGGGCGGGCGGCGTAGAGTCCTTCGTCTACCAGGAAATATTCCTGTTCCCAGCCGAGGTAGGAATATACTTTCTTTACCTCCGGGTTGAAGTAATGGCATACGTCGACGGCAGCCTTGTTTACGGCTTCAAGCGCTTTCAGCAGCGGGGCTTTATAGTCGAGGGATTCGCCGGTGTAGGCGATGAAGATGGTCGGGATACACAGGGTGTCACCCACGATAAAAGCAGGAGAGGAAGGGTCCCAGGCGGAGTAACCGCGGGCTTCGAATGTATTACGGATACCACCGTTCGGGAAGCTGGAGGCATCGGGCTCCTGTTGTATCAGCAGTTTGCCGGAGAACTCTTCGACCATGCCGCCTTTGCCGTCGTGTTCGACGAAAGCGTCATGTTTTTCGGCTGTCCCTTCGGTGAGGGGGTGGAACCAGTGGGTATAATGTGTTGCGCCCATTTCGATGGCCCATTTTTTCATGCCGGCGGCTACGGCGTCGGCAGTCTCGCGGTCGAGGGGGATACCGTTGTCGATGGAGTCGACTAGTCTGGCATAGGCTTTTTCCGGAAGATACTTGAACATCTTCTCGCGGTTGAATACGTTCTTTCCGAAATATTCCGACGGACGTTCTGCCGGGGCGGCTACTTCGGCGGCTCTTTTCTTGAAGGCCGATTCTACTACTCTGAATCTTAACTTTGACATAATACCTGATTTTTATAGTAAGTGTTTGTTTTTATTTATATCTGATGGTAACTTATCATAACAAGATGATATTGTTTTGCTTACAGATGTCAGCCTGTTCTTCCGGCCATATCGAAGCCTGTACCTCGCCGATATGTGCTTTGCGGAGGAAGAACATGCAGAGGCGGCTCTGGCCGATGCCGCCACCGATGGATTGCGGGAGGCGGCCGTCGAGCAGCATCTTGTGGAACTCCAGGCCGGCACGTTCGGGGCATCCGCGTTCTTCCAGCTGCCGGCGCAGGGCCTCTTTGTCGACACGGATACCCATGGATGACAGTTCGAAGGCACATTGCAAGACGTCGTTCCAAAGGATGATGTCACCGTTCAGGCCGTTGAAGCCGTCGGAGTTGACCGTACTCCAGTCGTCATAGTCGGGGGCACGTCCGTCGTGTTTCTCCCCGTTTGTCAGTTCGCCGCCGATGCCGATAACGAAGATGGCACCGAATTTGGCGGCTGCTTTGTTTTCGCGTTCACGGGGAGAAATGCCCGGATACATCTTTTGTAATTCTTCCGCATGGATGAAGGTGATGTTGTCCGGCAGGGAAGGAGTGATGTGAGGATACTGGTTGTAGACCATCTCCTCGATTTCTTTCAGTAGCGTGTAAATGCAACGTACGGTGCGTTTCAGGTAATCCAGATTGCGGTCTTCCGGGCGGATGGTTTTTTCCCAGTCCCACTGGTCGACATATAGCGAGTGAAGGTTGTCGAGATCTTCGTCGCCGCGGATGGCATTCATGTCGGTATAAAGTCCGTAGCCGGCAGGGATGCGGTAGGCCGCCAGTTTCATCCGTTTCCATTTGGCGAGCGAGTGGACGACTTCTGCCCGCCGTTCGCCCATGCAGTGGATGGGGAAGCTGACGGCACGTTCCACCCCGTTCAGGTCGTCGTTGATGCCGGTTCCCGAGAGAACGAATAAAGGGGCGGTTACGCGGCGCAGGTTCAACGCTTTCGACAGTTTCTCCTGGAAGCTGGTTTTTAACATCTGAATCGCTTGCTCGGTCGTTTCCGGCGTAAGCGTCTGTTTGTAATCTTTTGGAATAATCAGTGACATGTGTATATAGTTTAAAATGTTGATTGTCTTTGTCGGTATGGGAAGAGAGGGGGTGCCTCCCTTCCCGTATCCTATGGTACCGCACCCGGATGCGGTAGTCTACCTCATCCCGATGATGTGAACCGCCGCATCCCGGTGTGGTAGATAGCCGCATCCGGATGAGGTACTATCGTATCCGAGGGGAGGGGCTTGCCCTATCCGAGTGGTGCGATTCACACCATCCCTTTTCTTCCACATTTTCGAATTTGGTTTTGCGAATAATAGCTTCAATCTTTTTCATAACCTTACTTTTTTGATAGTTGATAAAAAGGAGGTATAGAGCTGCCTGCCATAGTCAGGTGTGGTCAAGCGGTATAACATTCTATAAAATCGAAAAGCAGCGGCCGACTTCTCTATACAGTCCTTTTTATGAGATAACCTAAATCAAATACTTAAATAATCTTTGTTCTTCATTGCGTAGCTGCTTCTGCCAGGTGTCCTCGTAGTACGCAGATGACACAGACGGGCGCACATGAACGTCGTAAAAGACATAAGTAGAGCCGTAGCAGCCAAAACTGGTTGCCTGAAAGTCATTGTTTTCATAATGTTTCTTTTTTTGTTTATTACTAATAGAGGTCTTTGCCGGTAACGTTGCAGAATGCGCCTTTCCTGCTTCGTTCTTATTTGCCTGGAGAAACGTTCGCTCCTTAATTGTCAGTCGCTAATTGCAAATCCTTAATTTTCAATTTTCAATTATCAATTTTCAATTCTTCAGAGCCACTTCTTCAGCCTGGCCATAGCTTCCAAAGTGTCGTCCCTGTCGCCAAAGGCGGTGAGTCTTAGATAACCTTCGCCACTCGGGCCGAATCCTACGCCCGGTGTCCCAACGATGTTGACTTCGTACAATAGTTTATCGAAGAACTTCCAGGAGCTGAGACCTTTCGGGGCTTTCACCCAGAGGTAAGGGGCGTTCTCGCCGCCGTACACCTTCAGGCCGCAACCTTGGAGGGCTTCTCTCATAATCCGTGCGTTGGTCATATAGTAATTAATCGTTGCCTTTACCTGTTCTTTGCCTTCCGGAGAGTAAACCGCTTCGGCACCCCGCTGGGTGATGTAGCTGGTTCCGTTGAATTTGGTCGTCTGCCGGCGGTTCCACAGTTTGTTCAACTGTACCCGTTCGCCTCCCAGCGTGAAGCCGTTCAGCTCCTTCGGGACAACCGTGTATCCGCAGCGTACTCCGGTGAAACCCGCTGTCTTCGAGAAACTGCGGAATTCGATGGCTACTTTCTTCGCCCCTTTGATTTCGTAGATTGAGTGGGGGATGTTCGGGTCCTGGATGTAGGCCTCGTAAGCCGAGTCGTACATAATCAGGACGTCGTTTGCCAATGCATAGTTTACCCATTTCTTCAACTCGTCTTTCGTCAGGGTCGTTCCCGTCGGGTTGTTCGGGTAACAGAGGTAGAGTATGTCCACCCTGCGGGCCGGCAATTCGGGCGTGAAGTCGTTTGCTTCCGTGCAGGGGATGTAAACAACATCGCTCCATTTGCCGTCTTCCAATACTCCGGTGCGTCCGCTCATGACGTTGGAGTCTATGTAAACGGGGTAGACCGGGTCGAGTACCCCGATACTGTTGTCGTGGCGGAGAATATCGCCGATATTTCCGCAATCGCTTTTGGCACCGTCGCTGACGAAAACCTCTCCCGGCTCCAGGAATACGCCGCGGCTGGCATAATCATTCTTGATGATTGCGTCGATCAGGAAGCTGTATCCCTGTTCGGGGCCGTAACCGTGGAAATTCTCTGTAGAAGCCAAATCATCCACCGCCTTATGCATGGCTTCGATGACGGCAGGTGCCAGGGGCTGTGTTACATCACCGATTCCCATGCGGATTATTTTGTCTTTAGGGTGTGTCACTTTGAAACTGTTTACCTTTTTCGCGATGTCGGAAAACAGGTAACTGCTTTGCAGTTTCAGGAAATGTTCATTAATCAGTGCCATATTCGTTCAATTGTTTTATGTTGTTGTTTTGTCGGGGTTGTTGGCCCTTTGTTTTGCTTTTTGTGTTATTTCTCTATTATTCCTTCAAATACGGTGACTGCTCCTCCGGTCATGTAGACCTTTCCTGAGTTTTCGTCCCAGTGGATAGTGAGCGGGCCGCCGTCCATGAATACTTTTGTTTTCCGCTTAGTCTTACCGCATACGACACCGGCTACAACTGTAGCACAAGCTCCTGTTCCGCAAGCCTGGGTGATGCCCGAGCCCCGTTCCCATACCCGCATCCGGACTTCATCGTCTTTTAAAACCTGTACAAACTCAACATTGGTCCGGTCGGGGAAGAAGGCGTGTGTTTCCAGCTTAGGTCCGATAGCCGGTAAGTCGATATCGTTTATATCATTAACAAAAATAACCAGATGAGGGTTGCCCATCGACACGACGGTTCCGGTGTAAACCTGTCCGCCGGCTTCCAGTTCGAGGGCTGGTTCGCCGATTCCGGGTGTTCCCATATCGACTGTTACTTCACTGACGGTATCATCATCCGAAACGGTCAGCTGAAGTTCTTTAATGCCGGATAATGTTTCGAGGGTAACTGTCTTTTTATCGGTCAGTCCTGCATCATATACATATTTGCCGATGCAACGGGAAGCATTTCCGCACATCATGGCCTCGGAACCGTCTGCATTGAATATCCGCATGCTGAAATCGGCTTTTTCAGATGAACCTATCAGGACTAATCCATCCGACCCGATGCCTGTATGGAGAGCGCTCCATCTAATAGCTTGCTTTTCCGGGTTTTCCAGGGGATAAGCCATCGTGTTTATGTATATATAGTCGTTACCGGCTCCGTGCATCTTTGTGAATCTAACTGGATTTGTCATTTTATTTGTTTTACTCCTATTCTTGTTTCCTTTTGTTTTGTTACGATGCAAATATACGACGTTTTGATATATTATAATCACTAAATGTATCCAAATGCCCTTTAAATCTATATTGTGTGATAATTTGATTCAATAAAGCGGTTTTACGTAATAATTCGTAACTGTATAACAAATAATCTGTGGATATTGTAAGTTGTTGTAAGTGAAAAGTTGTTGAAATATCGTTAAAGCTACACTTGTTGGCGGGTTTGGTTGTGTCTTTATGTTCATAGAAGGGTATAAAAAGGACGGCATTTCCTACGAATTGTCAGTAATTCTAGAGAAATGCCGTCTTTTTGTAAAATGGCATACAAATGTGGTCTATTCTTATTTTCTTATTATTGTCACTGTTTCTCCTTTAGGAATAGATAAAATGAGACTGTTGTTTTCACCAGTTTGTATTGTGACGGTCTTTGAGGTTTCTATCTTTCGCTCTTTATCTGGGATATCGCAGTAGACTTTACATTTACCACCGTATAAACTTTTGAGTGAAATATTTTCTGTCAGGCCATTAGACCTTTGTGCGCTTACTTCAAAACCTCCTTCTGCCAACAAATTATCGAATTTGATATTTTTCCAAGTGTCTGGTATTGCCGGCATGATTCGTATTGTTTCGTTATTACTGGAAAGTAGCATTTCTGTAAATGAAGCTAATGCAGACATTGGTGTTTCAAATACAGGGCCGGCTTCTTTATACAGTGTGTTAGGAGTCATGTACTTGTCAAAGAAGATATTCAAATAATTGTATGCCCGATTCCCTTCACCCATCAACGTAGACATGGAAGATGCTCCCGTATATGTATATCCACAGTAATAAGCATTTTTGAATCCTAACCAATAATTAATAGACTTTTTTGCTATTTCGATATTTTCAGCTGTCGTAAGTGGAAAATTTTGTAATGGATAAAGCATTAATAAATGTGAGTAATGCCGGTGTCCCGACTTTAATTTGGTATTCTTACCTATCAGGAAGCCATCCTGATCTGCGGGATAGGGAACAAGATTATTCAGAATATTTTCCCATTCAGGTAATAATGGGTCGTTGATTGTGAATCTTTTATCGGTTTTTATCAGTGTTTCGCATCCCCAGCGAAGCAGGGATAGTTCAAAATTACAATCTTCTGTATCGGCATATTCCGGAGAGTGGCTTGAAGGTAAATGTAAGTATTTGTCTTCCCCTTTAAATAATAGATATCGGTAATAATTTATCGAAAGTTTGAGTAAAGGAAACAGTTTTTCTTTTAGACGGGTATCATCCATAGTGTAACTGCAATATTTCCAATAGTAAAATAATGTCCAGAGTAATAGCCCATGTTCTTTTTCAACAGTCCTTTTACAATTATATGTGCTGGATCTTCCAATAGCAATGGCTGGATAGGGGCAAAGAGCCGGAACATTTCTTTTGAGATTTTCGACATTATCGTCCAGCATTTTTAATAAAGGAATAGACAGTTCGCTATGGTTAATAGTAAACATAGGGGAATAAGTTAATTGAATATTTAGATTCCACCAAATAGCGGGCCAGGGAGTTTCATTGTGAAACCAGGGACCCATTAAGTCTATTGGATAACGATTGCTGCGTGTGGCTGAACCTAATTTGTAAAGTTGAGACCAAAAAAAGGCGTTATATCTGTCTTCCGGAACGGATACGTAACTTTTTGAATAGAAAGTATGCCACCATTTAAGGTGTCGCTTCTCGACTTTCTTTAAGGTTTCCTTTTGAACGGTTTTGATGTTATTGATAGCTTCTTTCTCAGTGTCTGTATGAACTTGAGAATAGGCTATGGATGCAATCAGTACTTTTTTATTTTTGCGGTTGCTGATTGTCCAGACGGTAGTATATTCACCTCCTGCTAAAAGAGGTTGTTTGCAGATGGAAAATTCGTTTTTTGTATAGACAATAGGGTCCGGATTTGCTGTGTATCCTACTAAAAAGTCGTTATTACGATAGGCCTGGTCTTTATAGGTATATCGGGGACTGATTGACTGCTCGGGTTTGAAAATGATTTCAGGAATATTTTCTCCTTCCAGTTCAATGATGAAGACATTATGTTCTGCTGGAGTTAAAGTTCTCCAGGAAACCGTTCCATCTATGTTTTTTATTCTTCCGGAGACTTCACATTTATATAGGTCGGTTAACATGGAGGAAGAACCTTTTGCCATGGGAACTAGGAATTTACCGATGGGCAAACGACAATCTGTATATAATATGGAATAGTTCTCTTTTCTATGATCACATACATCTGTACGTCCGAGTTCCCAACAGAGCGTATCTCCCTGCTGTTTGTAGACCGAAGCTCCCAGTAGCCCGTTACCGATTAGTCCGCTGCTATAATAATCATTGATGACGGAATCTGTATAAATACTATATTTTTCAAGAACCTTTTTATACTTGTTGTCAAAATTGGATATAGAAGCATTTATACAGTAAATATTAATTAAGCAGCCTATCAAAATTGCTGTTGTTCTATAATTCTTCATGATAATAAAAAAAACAGGAGCCAGAATAAATAGTTTATTTAGCCCCTGTTTATAATTAAGTTATTTACTATTACAGTCCTGCCTGCGGATCGAATGTACCATTTTCCCAACCTTTTGTTTGTTCCAGGTTAGGGTTGTTACTCATTTCGCCTCGTTTCATTGGTAGGAAATACATTTGTTCGTTTGTGATCATAGGGGTATTGTCACGGTCGAACAGATGGGTGGAATAGTTACCATCTCCTTTTTTGGTCATCACTAATGCATGACGTTTTTCCTGACCTGTCATTAATTTGTCGTAGATCATCCAACGACGCATATCCCATATGCGTTTTTGTTCGAACAACAACTCGATGAAACGTTCTTCATGTACAGCTTCACGCATTTCTTCTTGACTCATGTTCGGATTCAAACCGTAAAGCATTCCTTTCATGTCCGGATTAGAACTGGTTTCTTTGATACCGGCACGTTTACGGATTTGTTTTAGCATATCGAATGCTTCATCCTGTTTACCAACCTCTACCGCTGCTTCTGCATAGTTCAACATAACTTCGCCTAAGCGGATGTCAATGTAGTCGGTTCCTGATTTCTGACATTCATCAATTGACAAACTCTGATTGATACCTTTTTTGGAATAATATCCAGTTCGAGTACCCATGTTTTTTCCATACGCATAGTCATTTTGAGCATCTTCATTCAATTCCATTTTTTCGTTGAAATAGGTACTACCTTGGTAAACTATTGTTGCATAGAAACGATTGTCACGGTTTTCCCACAACTTAAAGATATCTCCGCTACCTTCTTTTTCCCAATCGGCATAGGTGTAGGTTCCACCATCGATAGTCGGGAAGCGGTCGATAACCTCTTGTGTCGGATGGCATCCACCAGAAGCATTTTGTGAGAATTTGATCGGACGAACTGCCGCATCGCGGTTATGCGTACGGGTCGGGTTTTCATAGCGGATGGCAAAGATTACTTCTTTGTTCATTTCTTCCAAGAATAATTCACCGTAGTCTTCGTATAAAGCATGTCCTTGACCGATCAGATATTCAAGTGTCACCTTGTTGTGGTCATATGCTGTTTGCCAATGCTCGATCTTGTTGTTAGGATTGAATTGTGGGCTGGCACGAAACAACAATACTCGTCCTAAGAAAGCTTTAACCCCTCCTTTGGTAATACGTCCCAATTCACTGGCATCGTATGTAGCGGGCAATTTTTCAGAACAAGCGTTTAATTCATTGATAATGAACTCGAAGCACTCTTCGGTTGAATTACGTTTGACAAAGAGGTCGTCTGTTATCTCTTGAGGTACTGTTATCAAAGGCACGCCGCCATAACGTTTTACCATTTCAAAATAGAGGTAAGCCCGGATGAAACGAGCTTCATGGATCAAACGGTCTGCCAGTTCACGGTCAATGGTACATACCTCCGGGTTTGAAGCATTTTGTATAAAAATGTTACAATTGCGTATGTTTGCATACGGCCAGTACCAGATAGGACTATCCGGGGTAATGGTACCGTTTGTCCAAGAGCCGCCACCTGTGGCCTCGTCTGAGGCATCAGCTACGGAGGTATCCCAAGCCGGAATAGAGGCATATAATGCATTCAGGAAAGAGGTTGTTAATGTTTTATCAACCCAAACTTGCTCTTCTGAGATAGAACTCAGGTCTTCTTTATCCAATATGCTGGAACATGAAGATGATAAAGCCAAAATGGCTGCACATGTAATAAATATTTTTTTCATATCGAATTACTCAAATGATTAGAAACTAACATTAACACCGAAGTTAAAACTCTTTGTCAACGGATATTGGTAAGCACCGCGGTCGCCGCTATTTTCCGGATCGTAAATGCCGATGTGGTCTAACACGAACAAGTTAGTCCCTGATACATAAAAACGGCAACGGTCTACACCGATCGAACTCATCCATTGCTTAGGCAATGTATAGCCGATTTCGATATTTTTACAACGGAAATAGTTACCGTTCATCAGCCAGAATGTAGAAGCTTGGCTATTGGCCCCTACAGACCCTGTACCTCCTACACGCGGATATTCACCATTGATATTATCGGGAGAATAAGCATCCGACCAGATATTCAAAACCGTTTGCTCTGTCCACGTATCACCACGGTTAGGGAACATGATTGAACGATGGCCGACTCCTTGGAAGAATGCTGTGAAGTCAAGCCCTTTCCATTCACCACCTAAACTGATACCGTAGATAATTTCAGGATCTTTACTATATAATGAAAGGACTGCTTTATCATTACCATCGACTACTCCATCGGGACCACCAACACCACCGGCACCATGTATATCTTGCAAGATGATATCTCCTTTTGACCAACTGAAACCTCCATTATATTTAGGTAAACCAACAAGATCTTCGTCGGTACGGGCAATGCCATCGGCGATATAGCCAGTGATAAAGTTAATTGGACGACCTGTTTTCAATTCCCATTCGTAAGCATTAGCAGATTCATCAATTTTAGTGTAATGGTTACGGGCGAAAGAAAAGTTGGTTGACACATAGTAGGTCACATTACCAATTTTGTTGTCGTGACGTACTAAGAACTCGCAACCTTGGTTGATCATTTCGGCATAGTTTTCTTTCGGAAGGCTGGCACCAAACGTCTCCGGTATCGTACGTGTACGAGCCATCAGAATATCTTTGGTCTTTTTATGGAAGTAATCGAATTCCAAGCTCAATAATCCGTTCCATAATCCGAGGTCGAAACCGACATCAGTCGTTGTGGTTGTTTCCCAAGTAATGCCTCTACTAGGATAAACCCCAGGTAGAATACCGGTTGCCCCACTTCCAAATACAACGTTGCTACCGGTGTTGAATTTGCTCAAATATTGGTAATAAGCAACATCGCTTCCTCCATCATTACCTAAGGTACCATAAGATGCACGAAGTTTCAAATTGTTAATGAAGCTTAGTTTTGCATTTGATTTGAAGAAATTTTCTTCTGTTACACGCCATCCGGCAGATACCGACGGGAAGAATCCCCAACGTTTTCCTGGGATCCATTTTACAGAAGAGTCGTAACGAAAGTTAGCTTCTAACAAATATTTGTTGTCAAAGCCGTAATTGACACGTCCTACATAACCGATACGTCCGATTTCAGATTCGTTACCGCTGGCATCTTTCCATTGGCTATCGGCACTACCTGCAAACAATTGTTCCAAAGATGGTGAAAGCAATTCTTTGCGTTGAGCCCAAAAATTATCACCCCATTGTTCGAATTGTTCATATAAGAACATGGCTCCAATGTCATGTTTCCCAAATGTATGGTTATAGTTCAATTGCAGGTTCAATGTATACGAACTGGTTTCGTTGAAATCTTTCCGAACAAAGTTTCCGTTTTCTGTTCTTGTACGTGTTCCGGTAACGGGCGCATCATCACGGATGATGTGGTTGTGCTCACCGGATGTTTCGTGCATATACAATGTATAGGCTTTACCAACGGTTTTGTAGTTTTCATAATACCGACGGTAGTTGAACATCGCATTGGCGGTCAATCCTTCTACCCAAGGAATATCCCAGTTAGCACTTAATTTGGTATTCAGGGTGTTCTTTTTCTTAGATCGGTGTCCGTTTTTAATGGCTTCCAATACGTTCCAGTTATAAATAGTAGCATTCGGTTTTCCGTTTACATAAGCTGGTTCGGTAGATGGGAAGTTTAATAAAGCACGATACATATCATTCATCAATTCCTGGTCGGAATCGTAAGGCCAATAGGGAGTCCGCTGATCGCCCATGTTTCCGTCAACGTCCAAACCGATCGTAAAATTGTCAGCTACTTTAGCATCTACATTTGAACGGAAGCTGTAGCGTTGGAAATCCAAATTATCAAATGTTCCGCTTTGATCGAAATAACCAATTGACATGTAATAATTGATACGATCGCTACCTCCATTGACACTCAGGTTATGCTGCATTATGAATGGATTTCTCCAAGCTAAATCTACCCAGTCTGTACTATGCGTCTTGAAATATTCTTGTTCGTCGGCGGTGTAGTAACGGGTGTCGGTTTCAGGAATACCGTTGTACATAAATTTGTTATTCAGATACACCGTTCTATCGTATGCGCTCAACACTTCCGGCTTGCGTGTCGATCGTTCGGTACCGAATAATCCTGAATAGCTGAATTGTGGTTTTTGATTCTTACCGCGTTTGGTTGAAACAACAATCACACCGTTTGCTGCGCGCGAACCATAAACAGCTGCCGAGGCTGCATCTTTTAGTACAGAGATGTTTTCGATTGTATTCGGATCTAACGCATCGAAGTCGGCTTTTTCACGAACAACACCGTCGATTACGTAAGTTGGATTTGTATTGTTGGGTGTATTGGTTCCACGAATGGTGATCGGGGAAGATGCACCTGGCAGACCGGATTTGTTATAAGAGAAGATACCTGGCATACGTCCGGCCATCGCATTGGAAATATTGGAAACCGGAATAGTTGCAATGTTTTCAGCAGAGATTGTAGCTACAGATCCTGTTAGGTTCATTTTCTTTTGTGTACCGTAACCGATAACAACCACTTCATCCAATTTTTGTGTATCCTCTTTCATGGAGATTGTAAAATCGGTTTGTCCCTCCACTTTTACATTTTGAGTCAGGTAACCGATAAAAGATACTTGTAATGTCGCATTTTCCGGAACCTCCAAAGTGAAACGACCATCCATGTCGGTGATTGTACCGATAGTAGTACCGTTTACAGAAACGTTTGCTCCGGTAATAGGACCTAATTGGTCATTGACAATACCTTTGATGGTTTTTGTTTTTTGCTGAGTAGCATTTGCTTCCATGCTTTTCGGGCGCAGGATGATTTGCTTGTCATTTACGCTATACTCAATGTTTGCAGCCTTGCAAATTTCATTTAAGATAGTTTCAATTGACTTGTCTTTGACTTTGATGTTTACTTTGCGGTCAACATTAACGAGCTTGCTGTTGTACATGAAGTAAAATTCGGAACTTTCTTCAATTTCCTGCAAAACTTGTTCAACAGAAGCATTCCTCATGTCCAAAGAAATTCGGGCAGATTGTGAGTACAAGGTGCCTGCACTTGCCGTACTTAAAAAGCAGGTTAAACAGAATGCAGCGAGTTTCATACGCATTGGAATTTTTGGTAATAAGTCAAAATTAGACTTAAAACCTTCTAGGTTTGATAAATTCTTCATAATTTCACATTATCAAATTTAATTAGGTTTGAAAATAACTTAATTGGGGATTACCATTCGTCAGGTGAGATTTTCGGATTGGTAATTTGTTTGATTGAAGCAGGAAAATGTAACCAGCGTTTTCCTGCTTTTTCTTTAAGTGTCTGTTTTCATATAATACTTCTTTTAAGTTAACATTTATAACATTTGTTTTTATTTTTATATTAGACGTGACGTGCGGGCAAACACCCTATGTTAAAATCCACTTTTTTCTTTTTTCTTTGATGGTGTGTGTTACTTTATCGTTTTTATGATAACGGTGCGTTGTGAATAGGTGAAATCATCTGTTTGTTTAGGTTCTATCACTGTACATTTTATAGGCGCTGTTTTTTCCAGTAGGAGTAATACTTCACTTAGTGTCTCTGTGGTAAAAGTAGCAGAATAGTTATAGTCATACAATTCTTCACCTTCCAGTTTGATGTCGACATTGAAATGGCGAGCGAGTCGTTGTACGATTTCATTCATGTTAGCTCGTCTGAATATCATTTTTCCGTCTTTCCATGAAGTTTCGACAGCCAGATTAACTTTGTCAACTTCCATTCTACTGGTATTTTTATAATATACGACCTGTTCTCCCGGACGTAAGGTCCTGGAAACCGGCTGGCCTATTTCTGTGACTTCAATATGCCCTTTTGCTAAAGTTGCCTCTATTTTATCTTCATCTTCATATGCCTTAACATTGAACTCCGTACCGTAGGCACTGACTTGCAATCCATTGGGCGTTAATACATCGAAGCGGTTCGATTTATCAGAAGTTACTTTAAAATATGCTTCTCCCGTCAGTTGTATATTTCTTTTGTTGTCAGTAAAACGTTTGGGATAGGAGATGGAGGAACCGGAGTTTAGCCATACCTCGGATCCGTCGGGAAGGGTGATTTTGGAAATCAAACCATAGGCTGTTGTCAATTCCACTTGTTCTACCGGCAGGTTGTTCCAATCCTTCAGCGTATTGAACAGGGAATAGGTCGCGATCAGAACAGGGATTAGCAGTACTGCTGCTGAAGTCCGGATAAAACTCAGGATTTTCTTTTTGTACTTATCAATAGCGATTTGTCTTGAGACTTTTTCCCAGTTCTGCCGGGTGTTTATTTGCTTATGCAGTTTAAGTTCTGCCGTAGTTTCCCAGATAAAACGAATATCATCTACTTCCTTTTTGAAGTCGGGGGAAGATTGTAGCTGTTGCTCGAAAGCGTTCTTTTCTTCTTTAGATAAACGTTCTTCAAGATATGCTATTATATGTTCTGTATGAATATCCACTTTCGTTCTTTTATAAATTAGACGTATAGCATAAAAGACACCCTATGTTAAAGAATGTTTTTATATTACCAGAGTAACAGGATTATAAGTGGGAGGTAATCTTTCAATTCAACACGAAGATGTTTTAGCGCTTTTGTCATATAGGCCTCTACTGTCTTGACTGAAATATTATGTTCGACTGCAATCTCAGCATAAGTCATACCTTCGAATCTGTTTTTTTCAAAAACAATCCGTATGTTGTCAGGAAGTTTGGCAAGTGCTGCCGAAAGCATCTGTTCTAGTTCAATCGTTGAGTAGATATCTCCGGAGGTATACCATGAAGTATTGTTCTCGATCTCTTTTTGTTGCCAGTTTTGTTCTGTTTCCTGTTTACGTAGGAAATCTATGCAGGTGTTTTTTACACTTGTGATAAGAAAGTTACGGCTAGATGTATTGATTTCTATATTCTTTCTGTTTTTCCATATTTTGAAAAAAGTTTCTTGTACAATGTCTTCGCATGTATCCCTGTTGTCTACATATCTATGAGCGAAAACACATAATGGAGAGAAAAACTGGAAAAAAAGAGAACGAAATGCTATTTCATCATCTTTTATGGCAATTTTCCAAAATAAACTATCAATAGAACTTATCTCCTTCTCCTTCATTTTGCTTATCACAATGGAAATTATGATTTCTAATAGTATATAGTTCTTGAAGAACTATGATAAATATCTTAAAAGTTATCTTGTTGATTTATAGTATCTATCACAAATTGGCAAGTCAATATTCATGACACATAGGAGTGCTTATACTGATTTTTAGAAGCAAATGGAATATTGATTAATATCAAGTATTGAGCGACTTGTAATAAAAATGTATTATATTTGCATCATGCGGATGCAATAGTTCTTCAAGAACTTAAGTGTAATAATTTAATATTTTGTTTATGGGAGCTTGTTTAGGATAGGATATTGTAAAAAAGATGCAATTTTTGTTGTAGATATTTCTAAACAGTTTAATTGCATCTTTTGTGTGAATTTTAAAAAGAAGATTTATATATCTTATTTATTTAACTGTTTCACCACAGGAAGCCATTTGGCATATAATTCTTTTACGATTTCAATCTCGTCTCCCTGCGAAGTATCCGGATAAACGTCTTTGTTAAACGCCCAATCATATTCCCAATTCGTTAAACGAGTATAGAAATCGCTGGCATCCAATGCGGGACGTCCTCCTAATGATTTACGGATATATTGTTCGTCATAGCGCCATTCTCCTTTGGGCTGGGCTTTCAGGTAGCTGATGAATTTCTCCCAACGTGGTTTATAATACCCTTTCATTAAGCCGGCCCATTGACGGTTTGAATATTCAAACAGGTGAGCGGAAGAATGATTTGGACCCCATACTGTAACTAATGTACGGGCATTCCATTCATATAGATCTTTTTCCTCTTCGGTCGTTCCCCATTGGCGTGCTTCTTTAATCCATTTGCCAAGCAGGAAAGTAGAGCGAGTACCCAACAGGCGGTCGAAGTCATCGATCAATGTCAGAAACTGCTCTCCGGCTTGTTGTAACTTTTCGTTATCTCCGGCCAGATAGGCTTCTGTGATTTGTTTTTGTAGAGGTAAAGACAGGTCGGAAAGACACTGGCGCATCACATCCACCAGGTCATAACGATAGGTGTCACTTTTTTTCAGATCGTTGGAAGCCTGAAGGAAATGATCGACCGCATCCCATAAACGAACGGTAGAATAAGGGCGACTCAAATCTCCATTAGCGGCAACTTTCTGGATGGTCAAAGCCGGACGGGCGCACATGACACTTTCTGTGCTGGGTAATCTACCGGCTTTACTTCCATAGACTGTTTCCAGTAAGACTTTCCACCCCTGTTCTGCACCGGCCGGTAGTTTTCCGTAGCGGGCACGTGCATAATCGGTAATCCATTTTTCCAAGTCCGGTGCATCCTGCATCCAGGTTATTTCGGTAGACAGTTCGTAAACGACCGGATTATGTTCGATTGCTTCCGGGAAGAGGCCAATGCCTTGTATATTGCCTCCTTTGGGGCTTTGCTTCAGTTCGTGTGCATTTTGGGCGTATAAGGCCAGGTTACCACCCATGTAAACACGTCCGCCATAGTTATGCAGTACGCCGGCCACATACGGATAGTTCCAGAAGCTATTGAATTTTTCCACATTCCAGCCTCCTAAATCCAGTAATAACAAACGGTCCTGAGGGAATGTGCGTGCAATAGCTTCACGTAACGACCAGGTTTGCATGGCAATAACAGCTTCGGGATCGAAACCGGCAGCGACTTCCCATATCACTTTCCCTACCGCTTCGAGATATGACTTTTCGTTGCTGGGAGCTGCTCCTTCATGGAAGGGATCGGCTGCATATATATGATTGGTTCCGTATAATTTCTGTTGTTCTTCCAGAAAGGCTTGTCCCATTTCTTTGAATAAAGGATCGAGAGGATCTAACTGAACGGTTGCTGTGAATGCGTTGCACCAACGATTTTTGTCTTTGATGCGGGCGTCCGGATATTTTTCTTTCAATTTGATGGGGACAAAACCAGTAAAACTTTGCAGAATCGGTGTCATTCCCAGTTCACGCTGGCGTTCAAGTATCTGTTGTCCGAGTATCTGGTGAGAATCAATCCATGATTGAGGCAACGGGCCTCCGTATGTTTCGATGTTTGTCATCCATTGCCATGCCTGGAAAGCCGGACCGACTAAGAAGGTACGGATTTCGTCGTCATTCATTTTAAACCGGCGTAAGGTGTTTTGCCAGACAGCTTCCTGTCCGATCACTGCCAAAGGCATATTGATTCCGTGCATTGCCATCCAGTCTATTTCGCGTTGCCAACGTTCCCAGTCCCACCAGGCCATCGTGTAACTGACTGTGCAGTAATTCAGATAAACGCGGTGGTCGAAAGCGGTGGGGCAGGCCACCTTTTCCGGCACTTCAGGCAATCGCGACGGAAGATTCAGGTTATCTCCGTTCCAGGAAATATGGGCGTTGCAGTAGTATTTCAGATAATGGTATAAAGCGGAGGCCACAGATACTCCGTTGTTACCGCGTAATATGATCTTATGACCTTTCGATTCAATTTCAAAACAATCTTTTCCATCTTTCGCCTGGAGCATTTCCACTTTGAACGAAGAGGCTCTTTCGGGAATGACCCTTTTGATAAGGGCTTCCGAAGCCTTGCGTGCATCGTCTTTAGCCCATATACTGCCTATGGAAAGTAATAGGCAACATACAATCAATCTTAATTTCATTTGGTAAAATATTAATTTAGTATTTATAATGTTTTTCATGTGTAATTACTAAGCAAAGTATCTGAATGTCGAATAATTGACGTATAAAAGCACCGGATACCCTATGAATATTTGAAAAAACTACATTATCATCTATCTTTACAGCCTGAACAGGAATTAATAAATAAGAATTTATGAATCACGAAAGTACTAATTTTCAGTTTGAAAAAGAAATAGGATGGCAGGATCTCGGTGGAGGTGTGCAACGTCAGATCATGGGATATAATGGTGATCTGATGATGGTGAAGGTGAAATTTGAAGCGGGAGCGGTCGGTGCACCTCATACGCATCCCCATACGCAGGTTACTTATGTGGCAAGCGGCGTTTTTAAGTTTACGACGGATGGGGAAACCAAGGTTGTCCGGACTGGGGATGGCGTTTATATGAAACCGGGAGTTTTGCATGGTTGCGAGTGTGTGGAAGCCGGTGTTCTGATTGACACGTTCAATCCGGTAAGAAAGGATTTTCTATAGAAAGATATGAATCAATTAGTGACGGTGTCTTCAGGCTGTATTTTGAGACTTTATTAGCCGAGGAATGTTTTTTTCTTGTTAGAAATTCCCCACATTCTTTATTTATGTGGGGAATTTTCCCCCACTGGAGGGGAATGATCCCCATTGCAATGGGGAAAAATTCCCACTGTCATGGGACGTACGTTATAGTTCGGTCCTATAACAGGCTTTTACACACCCCTTATCCCCTCTCAAGAGGGGAATTGGTTACAACCAGTGCTATAAATAAAGATTCACTTCTGGCAATCATATTGACTATTTCTGGTCGTAAGGAGTTTAATAAGCAGCTTCGTGTACCCCTTTGATGGAACGTCCGCTCGGTTCGTTCATATTCCTGAAGGCGGCATCCCAAGCCAGTGCTTCGGCTGTCGAGCAGGCAACGCTCGGGACGGATGGTACGCTGCGTGCGGCACTCTCACTCGGGAAGTGTTCTTCGAAGATCGTACGGTAATAATATTCTTCCTTGTTTTGCGGCGTGTTGATCGGGAAACGGTCGGCGGCTTGTTTCATCTCTTCGTCGGTGATCAGTTCGGAAGTGATCTTTTTCAATGTGTCGATCCAACTGTAGCCAACGCCGTCGGAGAACTGTTCTTTCTGACGCCAGGCGATCTCTTCGGGCAGCATATCAGCAAAGGCTTCGCGGAGGATTTTCTTCTCTATCGTCTTGCCCGGACACATTTTGGCGGCCGGGTTCAGGCGCATGGCAACATCGAGAAATTCTTTGTCGAGGAAGGGAACACGGCCTTCCACACCCCAGGCACAGAGGCTTTTGTTGGCACGCAAACAATCATATAGATAGAGTTTACTTATCTTACGCAATGTCTCTTCGTGGAATGCCTTGGCATCCGGCGCTTTGTGGAAATACAGATAGCCACCGAACACTTCGTCGGCTCCTTCGCCACTCAAAACCATTTTGATACCCATGCTTTTGATGACGCGGGAAAGGAGATACATCGGGGTAGAAGCACGTACGGTCGTTACATCGTAGGTTTCGATATAATAGATAACGTCGCGGAGGGCGTCCAGACCTTCCTGGATTGTGTAGTTGATCTCGTGGTGGACGGTTCCGATCGCATCGGCTACCTTGCGGGCGGCGATCAGGTCGGGGGCACCTTTCAAGCCGATGGCGAAAGAATGAAGTTGCGGCCACCAGGCATCGGCTTTACCTCCGGTCTCGATACGCTTGGCGGCATATTTCTTGGCGATGGCGGAAGTAATAGACGAATCCAGGCCACCGGAAAGGAGCACGCCATAAGGTACGTCGCTCATCAACTGGCGTTGCACGGCAGTTTCGAGAGCGTCATGGAGTTCTTCTATGCTGGCGGGGTTGTCTTTCACGTTTTCGTAATCCATCCAGTCGCGGACATACCATTTCGTAAGGTCCGTATCTTTGCTGTAAAAGTAGTGACCGGGCTTGAACTGGTCGTAGATGGTGGCGAAGCCTTCCAGACCTTTCAGTTCGGAGGAGACGAGAAGATGTCCGTGGTCGTCGTAACCCATATATAAAGGTATGACGCCGATCGGGTCGCGGGCAATGAGATAGGTATCGTTTTCTTCGTCGTAGAGGGCGAAGGCAAAGATTCCGCTTAATCTTTCCACGCAACCGGTACCGTATTTGCGGTAGAGGGCGAGGATGACTTCGCAGTCGGAGCCGGTCATGAATTCATATTCTCCTTTCAACTCTTCACGAATCTCACGGTGGTTGTAGATTTCACCGTTGACGGTAAGGATCAGTTTACCGTCTTTGCTTTTCAGCGGTTGGCCACCGGAAGCCGGGTCGACGATGGAAAGACGTTCGTGGGCGAGGATGGCGGTTTTACCCTGATAAATCCCGCTCCAGTCCGGGCCGCGGTGACGGATACGTTTACTCATTTCAAGCGCCTGTTGTCGGAGGGCGGAGGCTCCTTCACGAATGTTGAAGATTGCTGTAATACCACACATGATCCTGTTGTTTTATTTTGTTAGATATTTGTCAATTGCTTTTGCTGCCTTGCGTCCCGAGGCCATTGCCCGTACGACCAGGCTGGCTCCGCTGACGGCATCGCCACAGGCAAAGAGGTTACTGCCGGCGATTTGATTTTGACTGTCGACGGCGATATTCTTACGTCCGTCCACTGCCAGTGAGAGTTCTTTTACAAGACCTTCCTGTTCGGGATGGACGAAACCCATTGCAAGGAAAACAAGGTCGGCTTCGATGATCTCTTTCTTTCCGGTCATTTTCATGTCGGGACGGCCTCCGTTTTCCGACGGTATCCATTCCACTTCTTCCACTTCCACCCCTTTCAGTATGTTTTTATCGCCGATAAAGCGGCAGGAAGCCAGGTTCCAGCGGCGGATGCAGCCTTCTTCGTGACTGCTGCTGGTTTTCAGTACCTGCGGATACATGGGCCAGGGAGTTGCGGGATTGTGTCCGACAGGCGGCTGGGGCATGATCTCGATCTGGGTGACGCTGGCGGCACCATGGCGGTTGGCTGTCCCGACGCAGTCGCTGCCCGTATCACCGCCACCGATTACCAGGACTTTCTTGCCTTTACAATTGATGATGTTTTTAGGGGGAATGGCGATGCCTTCGAGGAGGCGGTTCTGTTGTCCCAGCAGTTCGAGGGCGAAATGAACGCCTTTCAGGTTACGGCCTTCGATCGGAAGGTCGCGTGGTATTTCCGAACCGATGGCGATGCAGACGGCATCGAAGTCTTTGACAATATCCCGGGCTGTCACTTCTTTGCCGACCATCGTGTTTACACGGAATTTGATTCCTTCTTTCTCCATCAGGCGGATACGGCGGTCGATGATGTTTTTCCCCAATTTGAAATTGGGAATGCCGAAACGGAGCAGGCCACCCGGTAATTCATCTTTTTCAAAGACTGTCACTTCATAACCTTTACGGTTCAGTTGGTTGGCGGCGGTAAGTCCGGCGGGGCCACTTCCGACTACGGCAACGCGTTTGCCATTGCGCCGGGGTTGTTGCGGCTGGATATAACCTTCGCGGAAGGCGGCTTCGACGATGGCAGCTTCGTTTTCGCGGATGGTGACAGGTTCGTCGCAGCTTAGTTTCAGTACACAGCTTTTTTCGCAAAGGGCGGGACAGACGCGGCCGGTGAATTCCGGAAAGTCGCAGGTCTGTTCCAGTACCTGGTAAGCCTCTTTCCATTGCCCTTTGTAGAGGAAGTCCTGCCATTCGGGTTGTTTGTTGCCGATGGGGCATGCCCAGTGGCAGAAAGGTACGCCGCAATCCATGCAACGGGATGCCTGGCGGCGACGGTCGCTGCTGTTGAGTGTTTGTTCTACTTCGCTGAAATCGTCGATACGATCTTCGACAGGACGATAACCTGCCTCTTGTCTATGTATGGTGAGGAATGCTCTTGGATTTGCCATTGTTGTTTCGATTTTAAGAGTGAAAAGTGATATTTAATAATCCCGCTGCATCTCTGCGATCTTCTGTTGCAACTTCTTCATCTGTTCTTCCTGCAATACTTTCTTGTATTCGATCGGGACGATCTGGATGAATTCGTCTACCTGTTTGTCCCAGTTATCCAGCATCTTGCCGGCCAGGTGGCTGCCTGTATAATGATAATGCTTGCGGATCAGTTCATGCAGCTCCTTGCGGGTGGCACTGTCTTCGATCAGGGAAAGTTCGACCATTTCCATATTGCAATAGTAATCGAAATCGCCGGCCTTGTTCCATACATAAGCCACACCGCCGCTCATGCCGGCGGCAAAGTTTCGCCCCGTCCGGCCGAGCACGACGACGCGGCCTCCGGTCATATATTCGCAACAGTGGTCTCCGACACCTTCCACAACGGCAATAGCTCCGCTGTTCCGTACACAGAAACGTTCGCCGACACGGCCATTGATGTAGACTTCCCCGCTGGTTGCCCCATATAATAATGTATTACCGGCGATGGTATTATCTTCGGCAACGAAGGTGGAACGTACCGGAGGCATCAGGCTGATGCGGCCACCGCTAAGGCCTTTTCCCAGATAGTCGTTTGCTTCTCCTTCCAGGCGGAAATGAACGCCGTGGGCGAGGAAGGCACCGAAACTCTGTCCGGCTGAGCCTTTGAACTTGATGTTCAGGGTGTGATCCGGCAGGCCGGCATTCCCGTAACGTTTGGCAATCTCGCCGGAAAGCATGGCGCCGACGCTCCGGTCGGTATTGGCGATGGCATAATCCAGCGATACTTCCTGCTGGAACTCGATGGCTCCTTTAGCATGAAGAATGATATCCGTATCCTTTACATTCTCTATTTGATGCACCTGGTTTGTCGTATGATGGATAGGTGTATGAGCCGCCTGCTCCGGGAGGTGCAACAGATGGGAGAAGTCCAGTAAATCATATTTATGGCACGCAGATGACACAGATATGGGGGATTTACGCAGATTGTTTAAATTTTGATCTGTGGCCATCTGTTCGATCTGCGTCATCTGTGTGCCATGGGTTCGTTTATCAACAATGAGGTCTGTCCGTCCGATAATATCATCCAGCTTGCTATAACCCATCTCTGCCAAGTGTTCGCGAACTTCTTCAGCTAGGAAGGTGAAGAAATTCACCAGATATTCATGGCGCCCGTGGAAACGTTTGCGCAACTCTTCATCCTGTGTCGCTACGCCGACCGGGCAGGTATTCATATGGCATTTACGCATCATCACACACCCCAGTACGATCAGTGCGGAGGTGGCAAAGCCAAACTCTTCGGCTCCCAACAGGGCCATCAGCACGATGTCGCGTCCGGTTTTCAATTGTCCGTCTGTCTGCAGGCGGACCTGTCCGCGCAGGCTGTTCATGACCAGTGTCTGTTGTGTTTCCGACAATCCCAGTTCGGGCGGCAGTCCGGCATAACGGATCGAGCTGACCGGTGAAGCACCTGTTCCGCCTTCGGCTCCGGAGATGACGATGCGGTCTGCTTTCGCTTTGGCTACACCTGCCGCGATGGTTCCGACGCCGCTTTCCGAAACCAGCTTGACACTGATCTCCGCTTTCGGATTGACATTCTTGAGGTCGAAGATCAGTTGTGCCAGATCCTCGATCGAATAGATATCATGGTGAGGAGGAGGAGAGATCAGCGAGATGCCCGGAATGGAATGACGCGTCTTTGCAATGATGTCGTTCACCTTGTACCCCGGCAACTGTCCGCCTTCTCCCGGCTTGGCTCCCTGGGCCACCTTGATTTGTATCTCATCTGCATTTACCAGATATTCCGTTGTTACGCCGAAACGTCCCGATGCCACCTGTTTGATGGAAGAGCGGAGAGATAAACCGTCTTCGCGCGGAGTGAACCGGGCAGGATCTTCGCCACCTTCTCCGGTATTGCTCCGGCCATGTATCTTGTTCATGGCCATCGCCATTGTTTCATGCGCTTCCTTGCTGATCGAACCGAAGCTCATGGCACCGGTAACGAACCGTTTCATGATTTTTTCCACCGGTTCCACCTGTTCGATCGGAATGGATTTTTGTTTCCTGAAAGTCAGGAAATCGCGGAGAAAGATGGGAGATTCCTTCTCGTCCACCATCTGCGAATATTCCTTGAATTTCTTGTAACTACCCAAACGGGTTGCCAGTTGCAGGGTAGAGATGGTTTCCGGGTTCCAGGCATGTTTCTCACCGTCTTTCCGGAAACTGTAAATACCTTTGTGTTCCAACATGCCGTCTACCGGTTGGTCGAATGCCTGGTGGTGCATGGTGATCGAATCGCGTGCAATCTCATCCAGGCGGATGCCACCGACGTTGCTGGTCGTACCGCCGAAATAAGTGCGTACCAGTTCCGCATCCAGGCCGACTGCTTCGAACAATTTGGCTCCCCGGTAACTGCGGATAGTACTGATCCCCATCTTGCTCATGACTTTAAACAGTCCTTTACAGATGGATTTTATATAATTCTTACGGGCCGTTTCATAGTTTAATTGTATCTCGTGTTTGTCTTCTAGTTCTTTCAGGATGGCAAAGACCATATAAGGATTGATGGCGCTTGCCCCGTATCCCAGCAACAATGCGGCATGCATTACTTCACGCATCTCACCCGTTTCAACAACCAGGGCTGTTTGTACCCGTTTCTGTACGGAGATCAGATGGTGATGAACCGCACTGACGGCAAGGAGGGAAGGGATCGGTGCCAGCTTTTCATCGACATTTTTATCACTCAGGATGATGTAATTCACTCCGTCGGTAACGGATTGTTCCGCTTTTTTGCACAGTTCGTCAAGGGCCGACTTCAGACCTTCACGTCCTTTGGCTGCTTCAAACAGCATCGGGAGTTTGACGGCGTTGAAACCTTTGTACCGGATATTGCATAGCAAGTCCAGTTGTGTGTTGGTCAGGATCGGATGATTCAACCGTACCATCTTGCAATGGCTTTCGCTAGGCACTAGAATATTGTTACCTACCGCGCCGATATATTCTTCCAGGCTCATCACCAGTTCTTCGCGGATCGGGTCGATCGGCGGGTTAGTCACTTGTGCGAACTGCTGGCGGAAATAGTTGTATAATAACTGCGGACGGTCGGAGAGGACAGCCAACGGTGTGTCGTTACCCATGGAACCGACTGGTTCGGCACCTCCGGTACACATCGGGACAATGATCTTTTCTATGTCTTCACGGCTGTAACCGAAAGTACGCAGTAATTTGTCGTAGTTATCTACCGTATGCGGAACTTTGCGTCCGGATTTCAGTTCGTCCAGTTCTACGCGGTTATTTGCCAGCCATGTCTTATACGGTTTGGCTTCAGCAAGTTGTTTTTTTAGTTCGCCGTCATAATAGATCTCCCCTTTTTCGGTGTCGACCATTAATATTTTTCCCGGTTGCAGGCGTCCCTTTTCCTTGATCTCATTAGCTTCAAAATCCATAACGCCGACTTCGGAAGCTACCAGCATCATATCGTTTTTAGTGATCAGATAACGAGCCGGACGCAGACCGTTGCGGTCGAGCATTCCGCCGGCAAACCGTCCGTCGCTGAAGAGCAGGGCTGCCGGACCGTCCCAGGGTTCCATCAATATAGAATGATATTCATAGAACGCTTTCAGGTCTTCCGATATCGGATTCTTTTCATTCGAACTTTCGGGCACGAGCATCGCCATGGCATGCGGCAGGCTCAACCCTGATGCCACCAGAAACTCCAGCACATTATCCAGCGAAGCGCTATCGCTCATCCCTGGCTGAATGATCGGACGGATACTCTCAATGCTGCCGATGGTAGGAGAGGTGAGTACACTTTCACGCGCTTCCATCCATCCCCGATTCCCGCGGATCGTATTGATCTCTCCGTTATGAGCCAGCAGGCGGAAAGGTTGTGCCAGGCTCCAGGTCGGAAATGTGTTCGTACTGAAACGGGAGTGAACCAATGCCAGCCCGCTTGTAAAGTAGTTATTTGTCAGGTCCGGGAAGTAGTGACGGAGCTGCATGGATTCCAGCATTCCTTTATATACAATATTCCTGGTAGATAAAGACGTTACATAGAAGTCATTCTTTGCTGCCAGGTCAGAAATTGCAACCTTGTTTTCTATGCGTTTACGTATCACATACAACTTCAATTCCAACTCCTGCTGATTATCGCAGCCAGTGACGAAAATTTGTTTGATATCCGGTTCCGTTGCCAGTGCGTCTTTTCCCAGTATGTCACTGTTCACAGGAACTTTCCGCAGATGCATCAGGGTAAGACCTTCCTTTTCAATCTCCTCGATCATGATACTGAGGATGGCCGAGCGTTGTGCTTCGTCTTTAGGAAGAAAGACTAGACCTGTCCCGTATTTTCCCTTTTCAGGAACGGGAATCCCTTGCAACAAAATAAATTCGTGAGGGATCTGAAGTAGGATACCAGCACCGTCACCAGTCTTGTTGTCGGCACCTTCTGCACCCCGGTGACGCATATTTTCCAATACTTTAAGGGCTGACTCTACAATGTCGTGCGACTTTCCTCCGTGAATGTTAACCAACATTCCGACTCCACACGCGTCATGTTCATTCGCAGGATCATATAATCCTTGCTTTCTGTTCAAATAGATCTGTTCTTTCATCGTTTGTTGACCTTATGTTTGCTTAATACCTGTTTTGTTGTCAAATTGTTCGACAAATATAGTTTGTTTCTTGCATAATGATATGTGTGTCCGTGTTAAATACTGACGTTTTTTTTGTTTATTAGAGTGGTTGATTTCTATTTGACATGATAGTGGCTGTTTTAATGTTAATATGAAATCAATGAGCGGTTGTTTGGTTGTAAAATGAAAGATGCTATTTCTTTTAATAGTTTGAAATAACTATCATTTTGATAATGTAAACCCTGTATTTTGTTTATCTTTGTTAGAAATAAAATGAAATCTTTGTATGATTGATATTATTTACAATGGGAGAGTTCCGGCTTGCGGTGTCTTTTGTGGAGGCTGCCCAAACTATACGCGGATAAAGAAACCTTGCAAGGGTGCCGAATATTCAGATAAATGTGAACGGTGTAAAACCTTTCATTTGTGTTGTAAGGAAAAAGGTATTACCCATTGTTTCCAATGCCGGATTTTTCCATGTAGTAAATTTAAGTTATTTACCAAACGATGGCTCAAATATGGACAGAATTTTATTGAAAACCAACGTCTTATCGCATTAGGTACTGATGTTTTTCTTGATAACTATAATCGTATGGTTCATTTTGAAACGGAAAGACTGGTAATAAAGGAAATTACCATAGAAGAGGAACTGAAGGCTCTTTTAGCTATCTATACTCAGGAAGAAAATATGAAATACATCCAGTCCGGCAGGTATGACTGGACTTTGCAGGAATTAAAAGCTCGCTATAAGGCAACGAATGAAACCGGATACCCGAAAGGATATGGTGTGTTTGCTGTTAAGTTGAGGGGAGAAAACAAGATTATAGGTGAAGCCGGATTGTTCAACTCATTTTCGGATCCTGGGAAAATGGAGGTTGGTTACATTATCGATCAAGCGTATTGGAATAAAGGATATGGAACGGAAGTATGTCAGGGTTTGATCGATTATGCTTTCAGCCGATTAGGTTGTACGGAACTTATTGCCCGTATGTACGATCAGAATATGGCATCCGTCAGGGTTTGTGAGAAGTTGGGTTTTGAATATCTTCTTACGGGGGAGACGACAAATAAAAAAGTCTTCCGGGAATATCGGAAGACTTTTATTAAATGAGCTTTTCGTAAATAGTGAACAGTTTCCTTTATATCTGTAATACCAGAATAAACCGGCATCCCTTTTTATAATCCATATCAATTGAAAGGCTGCCGTTCAGTTTGTTGGCGATCAGGGCACAGATAGGCAAACCTAGTCCGTCACCTTCTGCCAGGTCCTTGACTTCGTTGAATGGTTTGAAGAGATTTTCTTTCAGTTCGTCGGGAATGCCTGTTCCGTTATCAGTTACGATCATGTGGCAAAGGTGTGCTCCCTTTCTCTTGAATTCCAGCCATATTTTACCGGAAGTCGTATGTGAAGCTGCATTATTCAACAGATGTAATAAAATACGTTCCAGTTGTTCTGCGTTTGTTTTTACTTCCAGTTGAGGGGCATCGACAATAACTTCTACATCCGGATGGATTTTATCTTTTACCTTATCCATCGTTTTTTTGCAGAAACTACCCATATTGAACGATTGTACTTCGTAGGGTTCCATTAAAGAACTTTCAAGAGAAGATAATTCCTGGATGTTTACACTGAATTGCTTCAAGGCATTTACACGTGTCAGGATTGCTTCGGCCCGCAATTCTCCTGCCGATACATTGAGCTTATTGAGAGTCGGCTTCATTTGCTCCGATATGCTTTGGATAAATTTGGTCTGCTGTTCGCTGTGCTCGTTGGTTGTCTGGATGATGTTTTTCAGCTTTTTGTTGAGCACAATGAAGCGTAATAACAGGAATGCTACGAAAAGCAATCCGGCGATAAGGATGACAACCAGTGTGCAAAGACCTACTATCATGTATTGTTTGCCTGATAGTTTGTCATCTTTTTCCTGTATGGTTTTCAGGCTGTCGTCATACTTTAACTGCAATGCTCCCAGTTCATCCTGTGCATTAAGTGCTTTAACGGAATCGGTCCAGACGATATATTTTTCGTAGGTACGTTCCATTAACGGGGCATTATTGGCTGAGCGGGCTATTGTGATCAGGTGCTTGTAACATTCGCTTACCTTGTCGTACTCTTTTTTATCCTTATATTGGTTGATGAGTTTGCTGAAGCTGGCATCTCCTTGTTCGTTTTGTCCGAATGTATAATAATAACTTGCCTGGGTATATAAAAAGTCTTCGGCGAGTTTTTCGCTACCAGCCTGGCTTACCAGATTATCCAATGTGTTGAGTTGAAGCTGTGCCTGTGCCGCGTTTTTGAGTTTTATGTACATCTGCAGCCGTTCTTTTGTCAATTGGAAACGTTGGTCGTAGAAGGTCTTTTGCGCTTTCTGTTCTTCGGTTAAAAGAAACTGCGTCATTTGCCGGCAAAGCTCGAATGCTTCCTGATAATAGTTTTCGCGATAGTAAAGATACGTCGCTTTTGTTCCGCAATCAATGGCTTGTGTATAGTCCCCTTCGTTCGAGAAGGCTTTGTAAGCTTGCAGATAAAGATAACGGGCTTTGGTAAAGTCCTTTTGTTCCAGGCTGTTTTGGGCCTGTTTCATGTAATCATTTGCTTTGTTTTCCGCATGGAGAGACATGCAGAAGCAAATCGCGAGGGTGATGATAAAATACGTGATTCTCATAAACATAATTTTTTATTAGAAGCAAATATATGTATTTATTCAAAATCAAAGCATGACTTATGCTGAAAAAGTTTCAGTATAATCATTGTTATCCGGTAGAATTATGTTTTTACCTCTATTTCATAGATGCGTGATTCGTCTTCCCAAGGATGGTAACCTTGACCTATATATTTGAATCCCAGCTTTTCATAGAATCCGATATGTTCCGTACTGAGGTATAATCTGCTAAAACCGGCTTTAATCGTATCTTCTTTGGCTTTCTCCAATAAAAGTGTACTGTAAAAATGTCCCCGGTGGTTTTCATCTATATATACGGCACAAACCCACGGGTACAAATCCATCCGGCTGATAAAATCATTGGTGATCAGTCCCGCACAACCGATTATTTCATTATCCTTTTCCAATAGATACCATTGAGGAAGTGGATTCGGAGAATCTATACTGTGATTAATAGAATCTTCATAGAGCACGGGGTATACGGAAGGCCATTTGCTTTGAAAATAGTTGATAGCGATATCCTTATAGGCCGGATTTTCTCGTATTGATATAATTTTCATGATGTTGAATTTAAATTAATGATTAAAGACTTTTCCATTGGAGCATGTTATTCTCAAAACTGACGGATAATTTACCGAGATCTTTGAGCCAGGAAAGATAGGAACGGATAGTACTCCATTTGCAAAGACAGGGCAGCCGACTTGTTGTTGCAAATAGGCATTCCCTCCGATATGGTCGGCATTGGAATGGGTATTGACAATTCCTTTTATCGTCCAGTTTTGTTGTGCGGCAATTTTAATGATTTTCTTGGCGGCTTCTTTGTCGTTGCCACTGTCGATCAGATAAATATCTGTCTCATTTTGCCGATAGATACCGATTTTCGCCGGAGAATTTATGTAGTAGCTTTTTTCGCCAACTTGCTGAAGTTCGTACATGGCTGTAGTCTTTAGATTGATATTGAAAATAACAGTTCAAATATACTATTATTCTAATGAAAAATTGAACTCTTCTGTTTAATTCCAGGGCGACCGCACCAAAATTCCTCTAAAAAGTTTATCATTGCAAAATGAATACCTCTAATTATTTTTCAGAAGTGACAGATCCTCGTGTAACAGGTCGCTGTCTACATTTGTTGTCAGATA